>NZ_JBQOIF010000023.1:0-74555 GCF_052665395.1 Stenotrophomonas sp. 3(2025)
GGGGGGGGCTGGTGGCAGAGGGCCATTCAGTCGGCAGTCACCTTGTGGAGTGCACTTGGCTTCGAAACGCTATCAGTGTGCGCATTGCTACTTCAGCGTCCGAATCGCCCGCTCTACTATCTTGTTCTGCTATGGCAGTGCGGGGTTGACGAACTCCCGCAGCGGGCCCTGGCTGCGCGCCAGTCGCGCGTATTAACAGCTGGAGAAAACCAAGGCGCCGTCAGGCTATAGAAGAATAGGCACAGGAACGAGCCCCAGCATTGTGTAGCTGGCAAAAAGGCCAGCGCGGTGCGGCCGATGCGGTGTTCGCCTTGTCAGTTCGCGACAGGCGCCAACCAAGCAACTGTCGCGCATCAGCGCCAGGCTGATCCAACCATCCTTGCCACCTTAGCCCCGGCACGGACCGGTGCCGCATTGCTTATCCGGGCCGTCAGCGTAAGGAGCCTTCGCCTAAGTCTACGGACGCCGACCAACTGGGTGCTTACGCACATGCCAACTTTTAGTTGAAAGGTCCGCTTGACGGTGTTTGTTCTTGTCAAGCAGCGCAGCCGTGGTGCGATAGCGGAAGGAAAGCTCGGATTCGATCAACTCCTTGGCTGGCTCAGCCAGCTCAGACTCCACCTCGGCAGGCGCTTTAGTCGGCTTACAGAGCGTCGATCGATACGCTATACCGGATCACGGTGCAGCGTGGCAATGAGAATGGCAATATCCTCGTTTTTCAGGGTCTGATGGACCGCAAACATGTGCTCTCGTCCTTTGTCAGTAGTGACACCAGTCTTTCTCGGACAAGGATCTTCGGCATTGCCTCGTCGTAAGTCCTCCGCATCTCTTGAACCGCCGTTCGTGCCGCGCGCACACATCCTGAAGCTTTGCACGCGGGCACTCTCCATGCCGCACTCGCCATCCTCTACCCACATCTCGATCTTGGAAAAAGACAGGTCGAGCTAGCGACCTATTTCTGCCACCGTCTTCTTACCCTGCACGAACTCTAGTGTCAGCGTGGACTGGTGCCGGACGGTCCGGCAGACTTCTAGCGGGCCATCGCAGGTGTGCGAATCAACAAAAATTGCACGCGCTTAGCAAGAGTTTTCCTGGAAAATTCGATGCACGTCATGGCGCGAAAATTATACGGGGTAATGCCACTCCCGCATGTTTTGAGGCCGAAGTTGATGGTGGCCCACCATGGAAGTTTGCAATTGCTAGCCTCAAATCCATGGGCGCGATGAGCTATTTTCAATTGCCAATGTCGCATATGTACCTTGCGCGCTCTTCGCAAGTGAAGTAGGTTGACATCGACAACTGGTGGGATGGAGCTTGCCAATGACTGTTCTTATACTGTCTGAACCTAATGATTTTCATGCGGCAGCCGTGAATTGGGGGCTCGAGATGCTTAATGTCCCCGCTGATCTATGGGACAGATCTCAACTCGCAAACTCATCTACGCTTGCTATTAATGTAAGCGACGATTCGTGTAGTTTGGTGGTTGCGGGTCTTCATCTGAAAACGCAGTACAAAAGCGTATGGAATCGCCGGGGCTTGAAACCAGCGCCCAATAGAAGGGTGCATCCGTCAGACATGTACTACGCTCACCGAGAGGCGGTACGGGCGGTTGAAGTAGCGATGCTGATGCTTGAAGAGGAGTTTCATGGGGCTCTTTGGATTAATTCAAGATCATCTCAAATTCGCGCCGATCTAAAGCCTAATCAATTAGCTGTAGCGCGTCGGGCAGGATTTCTTATTCCTGAAACGCTATATAGTAATGATCCAAGAGAAGTGCGAAATTTTGCAAGTATTGGTCGGGTGATTGCAAAGTCCCACTTCCCGGCGGTTTGGACAGACCAGAGCGGCACTAGGAGGTGGTTTCATACAACCCGCTTTCATAGTGAAAGCTCTTCAGATTTTTCGCTATTTGCGTGTCCAATGATTTATCAGAAGGAGCTTGATATCGACTCCGAGCTGAGAGTTATTGTGATGGGGCGGTCTGTATTCTGCGTGAAGCGCAAAAGAGTGGCGCGAAATGATGTCCCCAGTGAAGTTCGAGATATTAGGGTCGAGGACCCAATTTCTTCCATTTATGCCTTGGATGAACGGACTAAAAGCGCTTGCATTGCCTACGTCAAATTGATGAATTTGAATTACGCGGCAATTGATCTGGCAATCTGCACGGATGGTCGTCTGTTATTTCTGGAGGGGAATGAGAGTGGTCAATTTCTCTTCCTTGAGCACGATGTACCTAGTGTGCCAATCTTGGATGCATTCTGTAGGTTTCTAGCGTCAGGCGATCCTTGCTTTGAGTATGAGGCGGGTGACCGGCGAATCCGTTTAGATGAATTTACTCGTACCAGCTCCTGTTCGGAGCTTATTGATCGATTGCACAAGGTCTGGTCCGGAAAGTTTCCTGCAAGCTTCGAATTCGATGAGGTACTTCACGGAAGTGAAGCGCGCTGAGGCGGCGTACGGCCTCCAACTTGAAGAAGGAAGTTTCTATGAAAAATGCAGAGCAGGACAGTTTCCGAATTCTCGCGCGCGAGCTTTCACGGGAGCTAACCCCGGCGGAGATGGATTCGGTTGGAGGGGCGGGAGGTACTGGTTTGTCCACTTGTTTGAAATCAACTACCATTTGCGACATGGACGCGTGGGAAGATTGGATCGCAGATTGATTGGATGAAATAAATAAGCCTCGTCAGAGTTCGTTATCCTCTGACGGGGCTTTTTTTTTGAAATTGTACGAATTTTGGAAAGAGGTGGCCGGCAATGCGGGTCATAATTGTCTCTTTCCTTTGCATTCAGATCTCCTGGAGTTGTGCAATCTTAGGTTTTTTAAGGATGTGTTCATTGGGGGGCTGTTGTGAATATGATTGGCGCAAAGACGTGGGGGGTGAAAAGGTTGATTGGCTCCCGAAGGATTGCCTTGTCTCTGCAGTCCGAAGGCGCGGAGTGTGGCTTGGCTTGCATAGCCATGATTTGTTCATACTACGATATTCCGCTAAGTCTTAATCAGCTAAGGCGACATTATGGGTCGTCCCGCCGGGGCGACTCCGTAGCTCGTTTGGTTGGAATTTTAAGAGATCTTGGCGTTAATTGTTCCGCGCTAAAAGTTGATAGCGGGTATATTCCTTCTCTGCAGGGTGTTTGGATTGCGCACTGGGAATTCAATCATTTTGTGGTAATTGAAAGTGTGGGTGGAGGGCGTGTTCGTGTCTTGGATCCTGCAAGAGGGAAGTATGTTGCGAATTATTGTGATATTGCCGCAAGTCTAACTGGTGTCGTGATTGAATGCTCATCAGCGGCGGCGAGTGAGGCTTGGCTTCAGGTGTCGGAAGTTGAGGATGGGAGTGAGTTACGTTTTCGCCGGTTCTGCAGATTGGTTGGTGGGCGCTCTGGGCTTGATAGGAAGCTTGTGGTTGCCGTTCTTCTCTCATTGCTTATTGAATTGGGCATGTTGCTTCTCCCGTTGCACATGAAGTGGATCGTTGACGGTGCAGTGGCAGGGTTGGATAGGAGTGATGTTCTTCTTTGGGCCGGTGCCTTCTCTTTGGTTGCCTTACTTCTCTGCCTGGCGATGTATATTCAGGGTTTTCTTCTTTCAAAGATAAGTGCCACGATGTCCTTGAGGTGGACGGTTGGACTGCTTACGCGTTTTATGAGTCTATCCCCTGAATTTTCAATGCGACGCTCGGTCGCTGATGTTCTTTCTCGCTTTCAGTCACTGCGAATCGTGCAGATGGCTCTTACTGGAGCTTTTGTTCGTGCCATCATTGATGGTCTTGCGTCTGTGGTTACTATTTCGGTGATCATTTACATTGACGTTTTTGCGGGAATCTTCGTTTCTGTTATTGCACTGATCTATTTGTTGCTTCGCTTGGTGACTGTTGGGTTGGTTGTTTCAAGTAGTACTGAGTTGGCGGGAGTGTATGCAAGGCAGCAGGGGGTAATGATGGAGTGTGTTCGAGGCATGCCGGCCATCAAGCTTTCTGGAAAGGAGGTGGAGCGTGTTTTGACGCTTGAGGAGGTAACCAAAAGAGTCTCCGAGAAGGATGTCTTATTACAGAAGATCTCTGCATTGTTTCAGGCCTTGTCTGCAGGAATGGTGCATTGGCAGCGGATTGCTCTCCTTTCCGCGGGTGTGATTTTAGGGTCGAGCGCGGGGAGTCAAATTGGCGCAACGATTGTTCTAGTGATTTTGGCGGATCAGTTCCTTGTCAGGTCTAATATGTTGGTCGACAGGCTGGTGCAGTTCAGTGAACTCGGAGCTCATGTCTCCCGAGTGGATGAGATCGCGAGGGAGTCGCCCGAATTGCTTGACGCGGATAGCACTGCGTCATTTCGAATGGATAGGCCTTCAATAACCCTCGTTAACATTGGATATAGATATTCAGCTGCCGACCCTTGGATTTTCCGTGGTATTTGCATGCATTTCGATTTTGGCGAGAGTGTGGCGATAGTGGGCCCTTCTGGTCGAGGAAAGTCGACAATTGTTAAAATAATTGTAGGTCTTCTGCAGCCCACGGAAGGGTGGATTGAGGTGGACGGTGTAAAGGTGGAAAATATTGGGTTGGCGCGTTATAGAGCGATTATGTCGAGTGTCATGCAGGATGACCACCTTTTTGCGGGGTCGTTGCGGGACAATATTTCATTCTTCGATAGATTTCCTGATGAGGAGAGGGTGAGGTCGTCTGCGCTGATGGCAGAAATTGATGTAGATATTGACGCTATGCCCATGCGATATGAAACCCTTGTTGGTGAGATGGGGGGCGCTATTTCCGGTGGTCAGAAGCAGAGGCTACTACTGGCTAGAGCTCTTTATGCCATGACTCCCGTGTTGGTTCTGGATGAGGCGACTAGTTATCTGAGTGTGGATTGTGAGCAGAGGGTGGTGGACAGAATTAGGTCATTAGAAATGACTAGGATCGTGGTGGCGCATCGGCCCGACAGTATTAATATGTGCGATAGGATTATTGAGCTTTAAGGCTTTTTGATTGCAGTGCCATTGTTTGCTGGATTGACTGCTGGAATTTGTCAGGCGGTTGTAGGCCAGTTGCTTTGCGTTTAATATTTCCAGTTGTTCACAGTCGCGCTGAGGCATCTGGGTTGGACGCCCGGATTTTTTCAGTGGAGGCGTTTTAGAGCTCACGACCCATAAGGGGTATCCATGGTCATCAAACCGCGCGTCCGCGGCTTCATCTGCGTCACCACCCACCCGACCGGCTGCGACGCCGCCGTCAAGCAGCAGATCGACTACATCCGTGCGCGCCCGCCGATCCAGAACGGCCCCAAGCGCGTGCTGGTGATCGGCGCCTCGACCGGCTACGGCCTGGCCGCGCGCATCACGGCCGCCTTCGGCAGTGGCGCGGCAACCCTGGGCATCTTCTTCGAGCGCCCGGGCAGTGAAACCAAGCCGGGCACGGCGGGCTGGTACAACTCGGCGGCGTTCCACAAGTACGCCGACGAAGCGGGTCTGTATGCCAAGAGCATCAACGGCGATGCGTTCTCCGATGAGGTGAAGGCCAAGACCATCGAGATGATCAAGGCCGATCTCGGCCAGGTCGACCAGGTGGTCTACAGCCTCGCTGCGCCGCGCCGCAAGCATCCCAAGACCGGCGAGATCATCAGCTCCACGTTGAAGCCGATCGGCGAGCCGATCACCCTGCGTGGCCTGGATACCGACAAGGAAGTGCTGACCGAAACCCATCTGCAGCCGGCCACCCCGGAAGAAATCGCCGGCACCGTCGCGGTGATGGGCGGCGAGGACTGGCAGATGTGGATCGACGCGCTGGCCGATGCCGGCGTGCTGGCCAACGGCTGCACCACCACGGCCTTCACCTATGTGGGCGAAGAGATCACCCAGGCGATCTACTGGAACGGCTCCATCGGTGCTGCCAAGAAGGATCTGGACGACAAGGTGCTGGGGCTGCGCGAGAAGCTGGCCAGGATCGGCGGCGATGCGCGCGTGTCGGTGTTGAAGGCGGTGGTGACCCAGGCCAGCTCGGCCATTCCGACCATGCCGCTGTACCTGTCGCTGCTGTTCAAGGTGATGAAGGAAAAGGGGACCCACGAAGGCTGCATCGAGCAGCTCGACGTGCTGTACGACATCCTGTACGGCGCCAAGGCCGATGGCGTGGCGGTCGATCGCCTGCGCCACGACCTGGTCGATGGCGATGGCCATACCGTTGTGCTGATCGATGAGGAAGGCCGCCTGCGCGCTGACTACAAGGAAATGGCCGCTGACGTGCAGGGCAAGGTGCTGGCGCTGTGGCCGCAGGTGACCAACGAGAACCTGTACGAGATCAGCGACCTGGCCGGCTACAAGGCCGATTTCCTGCGCCTGTTCGGTTTCGGCGTCGAAGGTGTCGACTACGAAGCCGACGTCAACCCGGACGTGAAGATCGACAACCTGGTCGATCTGACCTGATCAACGGAAAAGGCCGGCGCAAGCCGGCCTTCTTCATGGGTAGCGCCGGGCCATGCCCGGCGAGCGCAGCGGTCTGCAGGCCATCCGCCGGGCAAGGCCCGGCGCCACCGGTGAGGTGTCAGCCGAACTCGAAGTTCATCGCCGGCGCTGCCGGGCCGACGAAATCGCCCTGCACGTAGTCCACGCCGGCACTGAACAGCAGTGTCATCGAGTTGGCGTCGCTGACGAACTCGGCGATGGTGCGGATGCCCGCTTCCTGCGCGCGTGCGGTTATCTGGCTGACCCGGTCGATGTTCTCGCGGGTGGCGGCCAGGTCGCTGGTGAAGCCGCGATCAAGCTTGAGGAACTGCGGCTGGAAGTGGGCCAGCAGCTGGAACGAGTCCAAGCCCGAGCCGAACTGCTCCAGGCCGATCCGGCAGCCGAGCGGTGCCACTTCCGCCAGGAACTGCTGGGCACTGCGCAGGTGGGTGAACACCTTCGATTCCGGTGCATGCAGCCACAGGCGTTCGCCCGGCACGCCGTGCGCCTGCAGCTGCTGGCGCAGCGTGGCGATCATCTTCGGATCATCGAACGATTCCGGCGTGACCTTCACCAGCACCTGGGTGGGATGACCCTCGCGGGCACGCGCGCCCAGCACCGCGATTGCCTGCGAGACGACCCAGCGGTTGATGTCCGCCAGCAGGCCATGCTCTTCGGCAATGCCGAGGAAGGCGGTCGGGCTCAGCAGTTCTCCGTTGTGTTCCAGCCGCAGGTACGCTTCATACAGTTCCAGCGACTCGCCCTGCAGGTTCAGCACCGGCTGGTAATGCAGCTGGAAGCCATCGCCTGCCAGGGCTTCGCGGATGCGCGCGACCCAGCGCTGCACGCGCTCTTCCTCCACGCGATCAACAGCGGCCGGGTCGAAGATGCGGCAGGTATTGCCGAGGGCGGCTGCGGCCTGCGTGCATTCGCTGGCGCGCGCCAGCACCTGGCCGATGCTGGCGATCTTCTCGCCCACCTGCACCCCGCCAATGCTGACGGTCACCGTGGCCGAGCGCGCGCCGATGCTGAAGACGTGTGCGGCGTAGGCTTCGCGGATGCGCTCGGCCAGTGCCACGGTCTGCGCATAGGGGCCGGACTGCAGTACGGCGAAACTGTGTTCGCCGAAACGGGCCAGCTGCGCATCGTCGCCAACAACGTCGGCCAGCAGGGTGGCGAGGGCGCCGATCAGGGCGTCGGCCGAGGCCAGTCCGATATCCGGGAGCAGGCGCGCGTAGTGGTCCGGTTCGACCATCAGCAGTCCGAACTGGCCTTCGCTGCGCCCGGCCTGGGCAACCGCGTCCTCGACCTGCAGCATGAAGGTGGGGCGGTTGAGCAGGCCGGTGACCTGGTCGCGCTGGCGCAGGTCCTCGACCTCGCGCGCCAGCTCCGGGTCGAATTCCATGCGCCGGCGGAACACCACCTGCAGGCAGGATTCGCCCTCGTAGGTGGCTGCGGTGAATTCCATCGTCGCCGGGAAGGCGCTGCCGTCCTGGTGGCGGGCGTCCAGCTGGTACTGCGGCGGAGGCGCTTCGCCGCGGCTGAGTGACTTCAGCAGCTGCTTGAAATCATCCACGTGCTGGGCGGCAACCATGTCCAGCAGCGAGATGCCTTCGACCTCCTCGAAATCCTCGTAACCGAACATTTCCAGGTAGGCATCGTTGGCGCGGATATGCATGCCTTCGTGGACATAGGCGATCGGCTCGCGCGAAGAGGCGATCAGCGCGTCGCAGCGACGCTCGGTCTCGCGCATCTGCGCTTCGATCCGGCGCAGGCCGCGGCGCGCCTGCAGGTCGACCCACTGGTCGCGGACCACCGCCAGCAGGTGTTCGGTGCGCTGGCGCAGGGCGAGGGCGCGAACCCCGTTGCTGCTGGCCTGTACCAGTTCGTCCTCGTCGATGCGTTCGGCCAGCAGCACCAGCGGGATGTCCTTGCCGCTGGCGGCGATGTGCTGGGCCACCAGTGGCAGTGGAATGCTCTGCGAGGGCGCAGCCAGCACCAGGTCGATCGCCTGGCTGGCCAGCACCTGCGACAGCTCGGCCGAGTCCTGCGGGCGCCATGGGCGCACGGCGATGCCGCTGTTGCGCAGGGTGCTGACGATGGCTTCGGCGTTCTCGCCGCTGTCATCGACGATCAGCAGGCGGATGGTGATGTCGTTCGCGTTCTGCATGCACTGCTCCCCAATCTGCAAATCTAGATACACGATGCGTGGCGGCGCGTCCATGCGCGCAACGGTTGCGTGCATGGAACGGCGATGCGGTTCACACCACGGCGCCGGCCGCGTGCCCGCTGGCCCAGGCCCACTGGAAGTTGTAGCCGCCCAGCCAGCCGGTCACGTCCAGCACCTCGCCGACGAAATGCAGGCCGGGTACGCGCTTGGATTCCAGCGTCGAGGAAGAGACCTCGTTGGTATCGACGCCGCCCAGGGTGACTTCGGCGGTGCGGTAGCCCTCGGTGCCGCTGGCCACCAGTGGGAACGCTGAAAGCACCTGTGCGGCCTTGCGCAGGTCCGGCTCGTCCAGCTGGCGTACCGGGCGGTCGGGCAGCCAGTGCTCGCACAGGCGCTGCGCCAGCCGCTTGGGCAGCACATCGCCCAGCACCGTGCGCAGTTCCGCGGCGGGGCGTTCGCGTTTCATCTGGCGCAGCCATTCGGCGGCATCCTGGCCGGGCAGCAGATCCAGCGACAGCGCGTCGCCGGGCTGCCAGAACGAGGAAATCTGCAGGATGGCCGGGCCACTGACGCCGCGATGGGTCAGCAGCATGAAGTTGCGGAAACTCGTGCCATTGCAGCTGGCCTCGACCGGCAGGGCGACGCCGCTGAGCTCGGCCAGGCGCTCCTGGTGGGTGCCGCTGAGGGTCAACGGCACCAGGCCGGCGCGGGTGGGCAGCACCTGGTGGCCGAACTGGCGCGCGATCTCATAGCCGAACCCGGTTGCACCCAGGCTGGGAATGGACAGGCCGCCGGTGGCGACCACCAGCGAGGCGCAATGGAACAGGCCGTGCGTGGTGTACACGCGGAAGCCGTCAGTGCCGTGCTCGATGCGCTCCACGCTGCACTGCGTGCGGATCTGCACGCCGGCCTGCTGGCATTCGTCCACCAGCATCTTCACGATCTGCTTGGACGAGACATCACAGAACAGCTGGCCCAGTTCCTTCTCGTGATAGGCGATGCCGTGGCGCTCGACCATGTCGATGAAGTGGTACGGCGAGTAACGCGCCAGTGCCGACTTGCAGAAATGCGGATTGGCCGACAGGAAGTTGGCCGGGGTGGTGCCGGTGTTGGTGAAGTTGCAGCGGCCACCGCCGGACATCAGGATCTTCTTGCCGATCTTGTTGGCGTGGTCGATCACCTGCACATGCCGGCCTCGCTGGCCCGCCGTGATCGCGGTCATCAGCCCGGCAGCGCCGGCACCGATCACCAGCACGTCGCAGCGGATCGTGCTCATGCCTTGGCGCGCTTTCGCCAGTTGGGGATCACGTCCAGCTGCATCTGATCGTTGAGCAGCTGCACTTCGGCGTCCTGGATCAGCACGCTCCAGCGCATCGCGCGCTGGATCTGCTGGCCCCACAGATCGACGAAGCCGCCGTCCAGGTCGACCACCGACAGGTTGTCGAAGCGGGCCAGGCCCTTGCCCTGCTTCTGCCACCAGATGTCCGATGCATTGCCGCCGTAGTTGACCACCTGCACCTGCCGGCTGCGGTTGCTGGCCTTGCGGATGCGCGACTCGTCCGGATGGCCGAGGTCGATCCACTGCAGGATGTCACCGGTGTAGTCGTGTTCCCACAGGTCCGGCTCGTCGTCGGTGCTCAGGCCGCGGCCGAATTCCAGGCGGTCGCCAGCGTTCAGCGCGAAGGCGAGCAGGCGCACCATCAGGCGTTCGTCGGTTTCGGACGGATGCTGGGCCAGGGTCAGGTTGTGGGTCGCGTAGTAGCCGCGATCCATGTCGCTGATCTGCAGTTCGGCCTTGCGGATGGTGGCGGTGAGGGCCATGAAGATCCAGAGGGGTAAAGACCGTCAATGATAGAGGTTTGCCCCGGGGGTGTCCGATATGGGGGTGTCGGCAGGGCGTGATCGGTGGCACGCTGGCCGCCCTGATGCTTCTGGCGTGTCCTGTCGTATGTCCCTGCCCAGCCGACTTCAGCTGCCGCCCGGTAACTGGGTTTCCCTGCTGGACGGCCTGTGCGCGCGCTTCCCGCGCATCGACCGGCTGCAATGGGAGAGTCGCTTCGCACGCGGGCGGATACAGGACGCACAGGGCAGGGCGCTGGCACCGGACATGCCGTGGCAGGTGGGGCTGGAGATCCGCTACTTCCGTGAAGTGGCCGATGAGCCGGTGATTCCCTTCGAGGAGAACATCCTGCATCACGACGCGCACCTGCTGGTGGCTGACAAGCCGCACTTCCTGCCGACCGCCCCGGCCGGTGCGTTTGTGCGCCAGACCCTGCTGGCGCGCCTGGTCGAGCGCACCGGCAACGCCGACCTGGTGCCGTTGCACCGGCTGGACCGGCTGACGGCCGGCCTGGTGCTGTTTTCCACCCAGCCGCAAACGCGCGACGCGTACCAGAGGCTGTTTCGTGAGCGCCGCATCGAGAAGACCTACCAGGCGCTGGCGCCGGACCTGCCGGACCTGCGGTTTCCACTGGAGCGGCATAGCCGGCTGCAGCCGGGGGAACCGTTCTTCCGTATGGCTGAAGTTCCCGGCGAGCCGAATGCGCTGACCCGTGTCGAGGTCTTGGATGCGCACGGCCCGGTCTGGCGCTACCAGCTAGCGCCCGAATCCGGGCGCAAGCATCAGCTGCGCGTCCATATGGCCGCGCTCGGGGCGCCGATCCTGGGCGACGAGCTCTATCCGCAGCTGCACGTGCGGCCACAGGGTGTGGCCGAGCCACCGTTGCAGCTGCTGGCGCAGGCCTTGGCCTTCGACGACCCGTTGACCGGCCAGCGACGCAGCTTCCGCAGCGCGCGCACCTTGTGCGTTCCCGGCTGACGCACAGCCGGATTCACCTGCCCGGTCGTCGCGCCAGCCAGCGGTCCAGCTCGGCAGCGAACAACTGGCGGTCACGCGCGCCAAGCGGCGGCGGCCCGCCGGTCTGGACGCCGGCGCCACGCAGTTCTTCCATGAAATTGCGCATCGACAGCCGCTCGGCCATGTTGTTGGGGGTGTACAGCTGGCCGCGCGGATTCAGGGCCACGCCCTTCTTCTCCAGCACCAGGGCCGCCAGGGGGATGTCCTGGGTGACCACCAGGTCGCCGGCGGCCACCCGCTCGACAATGGCGCTGTCAGCCACATCCAGTCCCTGCGGAACCTGGATGGAGCGCAGCCAGCGCGAAGGCGGGGTGCGGATCCACTGGTTGGCGACGAGGGTCAGCTCCACGCCGACCCGTTCAGCTGCGCGGAACAGGATGTCGCGGATGACGACAGGGCAGGCGTCTGCGTCCACCCAGATGCGGGGGAGCAGGGGTTCAGCTCGGGTTTCAGCTTCAGTCATTTACCCAGTGTAGGGTAGGAAAAACCTGAATGGGGACCCGGGTTTAGCCTCGATCTGGTGCAACCCCTTGCCCTGTCTAGAGGCTGGCCGTTTGACGCTGAATATCATGGCTATCGCTTTTTGCTCAAAACACGCGTATCGTCTGGCCCACTGTGTTTGCTAGGGTCACCGTGAATCGTGGCCTGGTGCAGTTGATCTCACGATCCGCTCATCGATCCGCTTTACCAACGCCTGCAACTCAGTCTCGGCCCCGATACCCGGTGGCTGCGATTTTTTTCAACATGTGTTTCAGGAGTTAGTAAATATGTCTGATCGTCAGACCGGCACTGTCAAGTGGTTCAACGACGCCAAGGGCTTCGGCTTCATCACCCCGGAAAGCGGCCCGGACCTGTTCGTGCATTTCCGCGCGATCCAGGGCACCGGCTTCAAGACCCTGCAGGAAGGCCAGAAGGTTACCTTCGTCGCCGTCCAGGGCCAGAAGGGTATGCAGGCTGACCAGGTGCAGGCGGTCTAATCCGTCTGCTACCGTTTGGTAGCCAGAACGCCGGGAGCGAAAGCCCCCGGCGTTTTTCGTTTGCGTCGCACGAGGGGTTCAACCCGCAGCCAGCGCCCGCTCCAGCAGCTGGGTTATTTCCTGGTACTCGGCGCGTTCGGCTGCCGGAATGCGCGACAGGATCTCGCGCAGGACATCAACCACCTCCGGACCCACCGGCACTTCCATCCATTGCAGGTGATAGGCCGCCAGTATCCGGCTGTCGTCATCGCTGGAATGGAGCTGACTGAACAGCAGCGGCAAGGCTTCGGGCCTCATGCATTCACCCAGCGCGTCTGTGCAGCGTTGCTGCCAGAACGCGGGCTGCGCTGCGATCATCTTCTGCAGGCGCCGCCAATCGTGTGCTTCGAATCTGCGCAGGACGCCCTTGGCAACGTGTTCGCAGATGTACTGCGTCCAGTTGTGGTCCTCGGATTGCCCGAGGTAACCAAGCAGTGCATCGAACGGCGGGGTGTCCATGCTGGCAGGCCTTCCACGGCCGGGCAGGGTAGCAGACACCTGCGTGCACCAGGCCGCGCTACCATCGGGCACCTTTCTGCGGAAGCCGCCCATGCGCATCGTCCATCATCTGGAAAATTCCCGTTCGCTTCGCGTGCTGTGGATGCTGGAAGAGCTGGGACTGGACTACGAACTGCGCCGCTACCCGCGCGATCCGAAGACCCTGCTGGCGCCGCCGGAACTGCGCCAGGTGCATCCGCTGGGCAAGGCGCCGGTGCTGCAGGATGGCGAGCTCATCCTGGCCGAATCCGGCGCCATCCTCGACTACCTGGTTGACCGCTACGACGTGCATCGCCAGCTGTCGCCGTCGCCGGTACCGGCCGAAGGCAAAGAGCGCATCGATTACCGCTACTGGCTGCACTATGCCGAAGGTTCGGCCATGCCGCCGATGCTGCTGACCCTGGTGATCAGTCGCATCCGCAGCGCGCCGATGCCGTTCTTCGCGCGGCCGATCGCCCGCAGCATCGCCGACAAGGCCGAGCGCGGTTTCATCGGCCCGCAGCGGCGCCTGCATCTGGACTGGATGGAACGGCGTCTGGCCGAAAGCCCGTGGTTTGCAGGCGAACGCTTCACCGCTGCGGACATCCAGATGAGCTTCCCGATCCAGGCGGCGGCCGCACGCGGCGGCGGGCTGGACGACAAGCCGGCATTGCGTGGCTTCCTCAGGCGCATCGGCGAGCGCCCGGCCTACCGGCGCGCCGAGGCGCACGGCGGGGCATTGCAGGCCTTGCGCGGCGATTGAGGATGGCCGTCGCCGCCCCCATGCTTTGCCCATGGATACCACTGCCCCCCAGTTCGACAACCGCCTGCTGAATCTGCTGCCGGGCGATCCCGAGTCCGGTCCGCGCCGGCGCGAAGTGCTGGGTGCGGCCTGGTCGTCGGTGATGCCGACGCCTGTCGCAGCGCCGGTGCTGCTGGCGTGGTCGCCAGAGGTTGCCGGGATGCTGGGGTTCGATCCTGCGCAGGTCGATGACGAAGGCTTCGCCGAGGTGTTCGGCGGCAACGCGTTGTATGCGGGCATGCAGCCGTGGGCGGCCAACTATGGGGGCCATCAGTTCGGCCATTGGGCCGGTCAGCTCGGTGATGGCCGCGCCATCTCGCTGGGCGAGGTGATCGCCCCCGATGGCCGGCATTGGGAGCTGCAGCTGAAGGGTGCCGGGCCGACGCCGTATTCGCGCGGCGCCGACGGCCGTGCGGTGCTGCGCTCGTCGATCCGTGAATTCCTGTGCAGCGAGGCCATGCATCACCTGGGTGTGCCGACCACGCGCGCCCTGTCGCTGGTCGGCACCGGCGAAGACGTGGTGCGCGACATGTTCTACGACGGTCATCCGCGCGCGGAGCCCGGCGCGATCGTCTGCCGGGTATCGCCCTCGTTCCTGCGCTTTGGTTCGTTTGAACTGCCTGCGTCACGTGGCGAGACCGCACTGCTGAAGCAACTGGTCGAGGCGTGCATCGCCCGCGATTTCCCGGAGCTGAAGGGGCAGGGCGAAGCGCTGTATGGCGACTGGTTCGCACAGATCGCCGTGCGTACCGCAGAGATGATCGCGCACTGGATGCGCGTGGGCTTCGTGCATGGGGTGATGAACACCGACAACCTTTCCGTGCTCGGCGTGACGCTGGACTATGGCCCCTATGGCTGGGTCGAAGACTTCGACCCGGACTGGACCCCGAACACCACCGATGCGCAGGGACGCCGCTATCGTTTCGGCACCCAGCCGCAGGTGGCGTACTGGAATCTCAACAGGCTTGCGCAGGCGCTGTCGCCGTTGTTCGCCGACGTGCAGCCGCTGCAGGCAGGGCTGGCCGCTTACCAGGCGACCTTTGTCGCCTGCACCCGTCGCGATGTTGCGGCCAAGCTGGGGCTGGCCGCGGCCGACGATGCCGATCTGCAGCTTTACCAGCGCTGGCAGCAGCTGATGCAGGACGGCGGCATGGACATGACCCTGGCATGGCGTGCGTTGATGCGCATCGATGCCAACGCACCCGATGCAAGCGTATTGGCCGAGGTCTTCTACGACGCCGAGCGCCAGCACGCGGTGCAGGAACCTCTGCAGCAGTGGCTGCAGGAGTACGCGGCGCGGCTGCGTGCCGATCCGCTGCCGGCAGCCGAGCGTGTGGCGAAGATGGGTGCGGCCAATCCACTGTATGTGCTGCGCAACTGGCTGGCACAGGAAGCGATCGACCGCGCCGAGCAGGGCGACCTGGGCGGTGTGCATGCCCTGCAGGACGTACTGCGTGATCCGTACACCGAACGCCCGGGTCTGGAACATTACGCCGGCAAGCGGCCGGCGTGGGCTGACGACCGCGCAGGCTGTTCGATGCTGTCCTGCAGTTCCTGAAACGCGTTCTTTCGCAGGGCTGCGCCCTGCACCTGCTGCGGTGCCGGCCGATCCGCCAACCCATGGAATGCTGGTGCTTCGGCGGTTGCCTGGAGGCCTTTGCAGGTGCCGGAGGCAGTCCGGCCGGATCCCCGACAGGCAGCCGGCGCCCGGAACGGGTACCCTATGCCGCCATCAGTCAACCGAATCGCCATGACCGACGCCATCGTCGCTCCGCAGTGGGCCTCCCGCCTGCGCGACATCGCCGACTTCCCCAAGCCGGGCATCCTGTTCAAGGACATCATGCCGCTGCTCGCTCACAGCGAGGACTTCCGTGGCGCGGTCGTGGCGATGGCCGATCGCTGGCGCGATCAGAAGCTGGACGCGGTGGTCGGTATCGAATCGCGCGGCTTCATCCTCGGTGCGGCCATGGCGCTGGAACTGGGCGTGGGCTTCGTGCCGGTGCGCAAGCCGGGCAAGCTGCCGGGCAAGGTGCTGCGCGAGGAATACACGCTGGAATACCGCAGCGACTGCATTGAAGTGCATGCCGACGCGCTGTCGGCCGGTGCGCGCGTAGCGATCATCGACGACGTGCTGGCAACCGGCGGTACGCTGGTTGCTGCGTTGTCGCTGGTGCGCCGCCTGGGCGTGGACGTGGTCGGCGCCGGCGTGCTGGTCGAACTGGATGGCCTGGGCGGCCGTGGCCGCTGGGAAGCGGATCTGCCGCTGCACACCGAACTGGTGTTCTGATTGCGTCGCCGGGCATGGCCCGGCGCTACCCACGGCAAGCAGGTAGCGCCGGGTCATGCCCGGCGGATGTCCTGCCCGTTACATCATCCGCACGCGGAAACGACGGCCCTTGATCTTGCCCGCTTCCAGCTTCGCCACCGCCTTGTTGACCTGCTCGCGGGCGATCGCCACGTAGGAACGGGTCGGGAAGATCGCGATCTTGCCGATGAACTTGGCCGACAGGCCGGCATCGCCGGTGAGGGCGCCGAGGATGTCGCCTGCGCGCAGCTTGTCGGTCTTGCCGCCATCGATGCGCAGGGTGCGCATGGCCGCCTGCGGCAGCTCGGCAGGGCGCGATGTCGCCAGCGGCGTCTTCTGCCAATCCAGCGGCTCGCCGCGCTGCGCTTCGATGGCGTCGGCGCGGTTCTTTTCGCGGCCCGCCACCAGGCTGATCGCCAGGCCACTGGCGCCGGCACGACCGGTACGGCCGACACGGTGCTGGTAGCTCTCGACGTCGGTCGGCAGCTCGTAGTTGATCACCGCGGCCAGCTCTTCCACGTCCAAGCCGCGCGCGGCAACGTCGCTGGCAACCAGCACGTTGCAGCTGCGGTTGGCCAGGCGCAGCAGCACTTCCTCGCGGTCGCGCTGCTCCATGTCGCCATGCAGGGCGAGCGCGGAGAAGCCGAACTGCTGCAGCGAGTTGGCCACTTCGTCCACGTCCTTGCGGGTGTTGCAGAACACCACGGCCGATTCGGGCGTGTACTTCAGCAGCAGGCCGGCCAGTGCCTTCTGCCGGTGTGCCGGTTCGACTTCGCAGAACAGGTGGCGGATGGCCGGGGCCTGGTCGGCGCCTTCCACGGTCACTTCCACGGCATCGCGCAGCAGGTCGCGGGCCATGGCGCGGATGGTGTCGGGGAAGGTGGCCGAGAACAGCAGGCTCTGGCGATCACGGTGGGTGCGGCCGGCGATCTCACGGATCGGTTCCTCAAAGCCCATGTCGAGCATACGGTCGGCTTCATCCAGCACCAGGGTGCGCACGGCGCCCAGATTCAGTGCGCGCTTGCGCGCCAGTTCCTGCACGCGGCCGGGCGTGCCGACCACCACGTGCGGATCGTGGCTTTCCAGCGACGCCAGCTGCGGGCCCAGCGGCGTGCCGCCGGTCAGCAGCAGCAGCTTCAGGTTGGGGATGCCGGTGGCCAGCTTGCGGATCTGCTTGGCCACCTGGTCGGCCAGCTCGCGGGTGGGGCACAGCACCAGCGCCTGTACGCGGATCAGGCTGGGATCGATGGATTGCAGCAGGCCAAGACCGAAGGCGGCGGTCTTGCCGCTACCGGTCGGGGCCTGGGCGATCACATCGCGGCCATCAAGGATGGCGGGCAGGCTCTGCGCCTGGATCGGCGTGAGGGTGGTGTAGCCGAGGGCATCCAGGCCGGGCTGCAGGGCCGGGCTCAGCGGCAGGGTCGAGAAATCAGTCATGGCGCATTGTACCTGCGCGCGCGCCCGGTCCCGCCGTCGTTCACGATTGTGGGGGCACCCGGTAGCGGGCGACCTTGGTCGGCACCTTGGCCGAACGTCGCCTCAACCCAGCCCGATGACCACCAGCCGCGCAGCCATCGCCTGCAACTGCTCCGGGGTGGCGGGTTTTCCACTGACCCGGGGCTCCAGCAGCAGCTGGTGGAACCACGGATTGGCGTGCCGCGTGTCGACGTCGAACGAGCAGGTCGCCTGCACGCCCATCACCGCCTGAACGATCTCGACCAGCGTGTCTTCGGCTTCATCGACATTGCCCCGCCCATATCGATCATCCAGCAGGCGCAGCGGGATCTGCAGCAGGGTGGGGGAGACTGGCATGCCTCAAGTCTAGCGAT
Source organism: Stenotrophomonas sp. 3(2025) (assembly GCF_052665395.1). NCBI lineage: Bacteria > Pseudomonadati > Pseudomonadota > Gammaproteobacteria > Lysobacterales > Lysobacteraceae > Stenotrophomonas > Stenotrophomonas sp. 3(2025). Next base: position 17,887 of record NZ_JBQOIF010000023.1, read on the forward strand.
CCACCTTGCCCTCAGCCCAGCACCGCCAGCACACCCTGGTGGATCGCCAGGCCACCCAGCAGCAACCAGGCGAACAGGATCGATGCCAGCAGCAGCGGCTTCAACCCGGCCTGGCGCAGCGCAGACACATGGGTGGTCAGGCCCAGTGCGGCCATCGCCATGGCCAGCAGCACGGTATCCAGCTGCACCAGCCCGGCCTGGAGGCCGGCCGGCAGCAGATGCAACGAGTTGAAACCGGCCACCGCCACGAAACCGAACGCGAACCACGGCACCACGATGCGCGCCTTGCTGCCGTCAGCGTTGGCCTTGCCGCCACGCGCCAGCCACAGCGACAGCGCGACCAGGAACGGTGCCAGCAGCATCACCCGCACCATCTTGGTGATGACCGCGGTATCGGCGGCTGACTCGCCCACCGCACGTCCGGCAGCCACCACCTGTGCCACTTCATGCACGGTGGCGCCGGTGAACAGGCCGTACTGCCGCGCGTCCATCGCCAGCCAGCCGTGCGACTGCACCAGCGCATACAGGGCGGGATACAGGAACATCGCCAACGTGCCGAACACCACCACCGTCGACACCGCCACCGTCACCTGCGCAGCACGGCCGCGCACCACCGGTTCGGCGGCCATCACCGCCGCCGCACCGCAGATCGCGCTGCCGGCACCGATCAGCATGGCGGCCTCGCGCTCCATCCTGAACACCCGTACACCCAGCCAGCACGCCAGGCCGAAGGTGCTCGCCACCACCAGCACGTCCATCAGCACGCCGGCGACGCCGACGTTGCCGATGTCCTGAAAGGTCAGCCGCAGGCCGTACAGCACGATGCCCGCACGCAGCAGCCAGTGCTTGGAGAAGCCCACGCCCGCCGCGCTGGCGGGGGCCAGTCGCGGGTACACGGTGTTGCCGACCACGATGCCGGCGACGATGGCGACGGTCAGCGCACTCAGGCCATGCGCCTGCAGCCAGGGCAGCTCGGCCAGGTACAGCGACGCCGCCGCCACCAGGCCGACCAGCAGCAGGCCGGGCAGGCGCGGTTGCCAGCGCTGGCGCAGGGCGGGCAGGGACCAGGAGGACAGGGCAGGCGCGTTCATGGCGGGTGGGATGCGGGAGAGAGGCGTACAGCCTGCATCCATGCGATTGACCCGTAAAACGAATAATATCGGTGAAACCTACCCATAACACAGGTAATGGACATGCGCCTGACGCTCCGCCAGCTGCAGGTCTTCGTTGCCATCGCCGACCAAGGCAGCACCACCGCAGCAGGCCAGGCCATCGCGCTTTCCCAGTCCGCCACCAGCGCCGCCCTGCAGGAGCTGGAAGCGCACTTCGGCACGCCGCTGTTCGACCGCATCGGCCGTCGCCTGACATTGAACGGCCACGGCCGGGCCTTGCTGGAGCCGGCGCGCGCGCTGTTGGTCAATGCCGCCGATCTGGAGCGGCAATTGGCGGCGGGCGGTGACCCGTCCCAAGGCGCGCCGCTGCGGCTGGTACTGGCCGCCAGCACCACCATCGGCAACTACCTGCTGCCGCCGCGCATCGCCGAGCTGCTGCGGCAGGCACCGCAGGCCGAGGTCGATCTGCGCATCGACAACAGCGCAGGCGTGGTGGCGGCCGTTCAACGGCTGGACGTGGATGCAGGATTGATCGAAGGCCCATGCCACGAGCGCGGTCTGCAGGTCACGGCCTGGCAGCAGGACCCGCTGGTGATTGTGGCGGCCGCCGAGGCCCCCGCGCGCTGGTCGCTGGACGAACTGCGCCGCGCACGCTGGCTGCTGCGCGAACCGGGCTCGGGCACCCGCGAAGCGGTGGAGCAGGCATTGCTGCCGCATCTGCGCGGCTTCGCCCAGACCCTGCAGCTGGGCAATACCGAAGCGATCAAGCAGGCCGCCATCGCCGGCCTCGGCCTGGCTTGCCTCTCGCGCCACGCCCTGGAAGAACCCTTGGCCCTCGGCCGCCTGCGCATCCTTGAAACGCCATTGCCGGCCCTGCACCGCACGCTGTGGCTGGTACGCCACCCCGGCAAGCGATGGTTGCCGGGGTTGCAGGCGTTGTTGGGGGAAGTGCAGTAGCCGGGATCCATCTTCCACAGCGTGAATTCCACGTAGGTGTCAGAGCCTATTGCGCAGCAACAGGATCCGACCCCGTGCCGACCAACGGTAGGCACCCACCAACAGCAGCGGGAAACTGTCGAAGGCGGGGTGGGTCCGGTTGCGGGGGCGTGAGCGCCATGGATGGCGCGACCGAGCTTACATGGACGTACTTGCAGCGTCCCCCGCAACCGGACCCACCCCACCATCCCCCAGCAAGTCGGGGTTGGCTGTTGCTGTTGCTGCGGCCGTTGCCTCCGCGGGTGCCGGGCGCCGCCCGGCCAAGCCCCGCAACCCGCTACAATGGCCGGATGCCTCTGATTACTCTGCAAAACGTCGACTTCAGCGTCGGCGGCCCGCTGTTGCTGGAAAAAGCCGAACTGTCGATCGAGCCGGGCGAACGCATCGCCCTGATCGGCCGCAACGGCGCCGGCAAATCGACCCTGCTCAAGCTGCTGTCCGGCGACCACAAGCCCGATGACGGTGAAGTGCGCGTGCAGCAGGGCGTGCGCGTGACTCGCCTGGAGCAGGAGGTGCCGCACGGCGCCGCTGGCTCGGTGTTCGACGTCGTCGCCGATGGCCTGGGCGAACTGGGCCAATGGCTCGCCGAATTCCATCACCTCAGCCACGCCGACGTGTTCGATGGCGAAGCGCTGGGCAACGTCCAGGCCAAGATCGATGCCGCCAACGGCTGGGGCCTGGATCAGCGGGTCAGCGAGACCCTGACCAAGCTCGACCTCGATGGCGACGCGGAGTTCGCGCGCCTGTCCGGCGGCATGAAGCGCCGCGTGCTGCTCGGCCGCGCGCTGGTCTCCAGCCCCGACCTGCTGCTGCTGGACGAACCGACCAACCACCTCGACATCGAAGCCATCGACTGGCTCGAAATGTTCCTCAAGAACTGGAACGGCAGCGTGGTGTTCGTCACCCATGACCGCCGCTTCCTGCGTGCGCTGGCCACCCGCATCGTCGAGATCGACCGCGGCCAGGTCACCAGCTGGCCGGGCGACTGGGCCAACTACGAGCGCCGTCGCGAAGAACGCCTCAACGCGCAGGCCCAGGAAAACGCACGGTTCGACAAACTGCTGGCGCAGGAAGAAGTGTGGATCCGCCAGGGCATCAAGGCACGCCGCACCCGCGACGAAGGCCGCGTACGCCGCTTGAAGGCGATGCGCAATGAGCGTTCCGCGCGCCGCGACCTCAGCGGCAACGTCAAGATGGAAGCGGCCCAGGGCGTGAGCTCGGGCAAGAAGGTCATCGACATCAAGGACATTTCGTTCGCCTTCGGCGATCGCACGATGGTCCGCGATTTCTCCACCACCATCCTGCGTGGTGACCGCATCGGCCTGATCGGCCCCAACGGCAGTGGCAAGACCACGCTGTTGAAGCTGCTGCTGGGCGAACTGCAGCCGCAGAAGGGTGAGGTCAACGCCGGCACCAACCTGCAGGTTGCGTACTTCGACCAGTACCGTGCAGTGCTGCGCGAAGACTGGAGCGCGATCGAGAACGTGGCCGAAGGCCGCGATTTCCTCGAGTTCAACGGCAAGCGCAAGCACGTGCACGCCTACCTTCAGGACTTCATGTTCACCCCTGAGCGCGCGCGCGCGCCGATCACCCGCCTGTCCGGTGGCGAGCGCAACCGCCTGCTGCTGGCCAAGCTGTTCGCGCAGCCGTCCAACCTGCTGGTGATGGACGAACCGACCAACGATCTGGACGTGGAGACCCTGGAGTTGCTGGAAGAGCTGCTGGGCGAATACAACGGCACGTTGCTGCTGGTCAGCCATGATCGTGACTTCATCGACAACGTGGTGACCTCCACGCTGGTGATGGAAGGCGATGGCGTGATCGGCGAGTACGTGGGCGGCTACAGCGACTGGCAGCGTTACGCGGCCAGCGTGGCCGCTGCGCCCGCGGTGGTTGCTGCCGCCAAGCCGGTGGTCGCTGCCCCGGCGGCTGCTGCGGAACCGGCAGCGCCCAAGCGCAAGCTCGCCTACAAGGAAGCGCGTGAGCTGGAACAGCTGCCGAAGACCATCGAAAAGCTGGAAGGCGATGTCGAAGGGCTTACCTCGGCAATGAACGATCCGTCGTTCTACACGCGCAGCAGCGCCGAAGTGACCGCGCACACCCAGCAGCTGGCCAAGGTGCAGGCCGAACTGGATGCCGCGTACGCACGCTGGGAAGAACTGGAAGGCTGAGCGCCGGCCGGATTCAGTAGATCCACGCCATGCGTGGATATCCGGATACGTGCGGACCAACGGTCCGCACCCACCAACCAACGGTCCGCACCCACCGGCCAACGGTGCGCACCCACTGGGGCGGGCCGGCGGTCATTTGACCCCGTGCAGATCCCGCAGCTGGCTCGGCCGGCTGCCGAAATACGCGGCCAGATCGGCAATGTCCTGATCGCTCAGGTCCTTCGCCTGCGGTGTCATCAGCGCATGCTGGCGATCACCGGCACGGTAGGCCTGCAGCGCATGCGCGAGGTAATCGCCGTATTGACCACCCAGCTTCGGATAGGTCGGATCGATCGGCGCATTGCCGTCGGCACCGTGGCAATCGATGCAGCTCTGGCTGGTGGCCTTGCTCTTGACCTTGGCGCGGGCCTCGCCGGCGGCTTCACGCCCGGCAGGCAGGCCCGCGGAGGAAGACGATCCGTGCTCGCCGCTGGCGTGGCCGGGATCGCCGGCGGATGTCTCGCTGTTCTCCACCTGTGACTGCGAGCAGGCCGCCAGCAGCAGGGCGACGGACAGGGCGATGGCGTGACGCAGTGGATGCGCGGCTTTCGACATGGGCGGGCCTTACTTGACGGTGGACAGGTAAACAGCGAGATCGGCGATCTCCTGTTCGCTGAAACTCATCGACTGCGCCTGCATCGTCGGATGCCGGCGCTTGCCCTGGCGGTACTCGGTCAGGGCCTGGGTCAGGTACTGCTGGGTCTGGCCACCGATCTTCGGTACCCGGTAACTGGGGTAGGCATTCTTGTAACCGGTGATGCCGTGGCAACCCTGGCAGGTGTAGGCCAGCACACGGCCATTGTCGAAACTGCCGGTGGGCGTGGCAGCCGCCGGCACAGGGGCCGGAGCCGGTGCCGGGGCGGGTGGTGCTGCAGGAGCAGGTGCGGGCTGTGCGGCGGCCCCGAGGGGCAGGAGGACGGCCAGAGCGAGACAAGCGGCGAGCGGCTGCGGGCGCATGGTGTCTTTTCCGGGGATTCGGGTCTGGTCGTTCCGGCGTGGGGTACGGAACGACCCGAGTATAGCCTCAGGTTTCATCTAGCTGAAATGGGGTCGGCCCGACCGGCGGCGTGAAGACACCATGACCTTTGGGATATGGTGTTGCCGTGAAGTGGTGCATTACTTTGCTACCACACCTGCCCACGCATCCTCCAGGGATCTGACGATGTCGCACCAAACCTTCCTGCCCGGCCCCCGCAGCGGACTCTGCGCTGCCGCGCTGCTGCTCTCCACCTCCCTGCTGCTGAGCGGTTGCGCCGCTGGGCCCAACAACGAGGCCAAGGCGGCCGAGACCAAGGACGAGAAGAAGGTCGACGCGGTGCCGGTTGAAGTGGCCGTGGCCAGCCATCGCGCGGTGGCCGCCAGCTACACCGGAACGGCGGCACTGGAGCCGCGCGCCGAATCGCAGGTGGTCGCCAAGACCTCGGGCGTCGCGCTGGCGGTACTGGTCGAGGAAGGGCAGCGGGTCAGCGCCGGGCAGCCTCTGGTGCGGCTGGATCCGGACCGCGCACGCCTGGCCGTTGCCCAGAGCGAGGCGCAGATGCGCAAGCTGGAGAACAACTACCAGCGCGCACAGAAGCTGGTCGGCCAGCAGATGGTCAGCGCTGCCGATGTCGACCAGCTGCGCTACGACCTGGAAAACGTGCGCGCGCAGTACCGCCTGGCCACGCTGGAACTGTCCTACACCACCGTGGTCGCACCGATTTCCGGCGTGATCGCCTCGCGATCGATCAAGACCGGCAACTTCGTGCAGATCAACACGCCGATCTTCCGCATCGTCGACAACTCGCGGCTGGAAGCCACCCTCAACGTGCCCGAGCGCGAACTGGCGACCTTGCGCGCAGGCCAGCCGGTCACGCTGTTGGCCGATGCGCTGCCGGGCAAGACCTTCACTGGTGTCGTCGACCGCATCGCACCGGTGGTGGATTCGGGCAGTGGCACCTTCCGTGTGGTCAGTGCTTTCGACGGTGCCGCGCAGTCGCTGCAGCCGGGCATGTTCGGCCGTATCCGCATCGACTACGACCAGCGTGCCGACGCACTGGTGGTGCCGCGCCTGGCACTGCTGGACGATGGTGAGCCGGCAGTGTTCCGCGTGCGCGAGGGCAAGGTCGCGCGGGTGCCGGTCAAGCTTGGCTACGCCGAAGGGCCGTGGGTGGAAATCCGTGAGGGACTGGCGGCGGGCGACCAGATCGTCACCGCCGGCAAGGTCGCCCTGCGCGACGGTACTGCGGTGCAGGTGATCGCCGATCCGAAGGCCAAGGCGAAGACCGTAACCGCCTCGGCCAAGCCGGCAGAGAAGGCCGGGAGCACGCAATGACCGCGCCCGGCCACGATCACGGTGCCTCGCCCGGGAGCGATGGCGCCGCCGCAGGCATGCGTGGCGGCCTGGTGGAGTTCGCCACCCGCCGTCGCGTCACCATCGCCATGTGCACGGTCACCCTGCTGCTGTTCGGCCTGATCGCACTGGGCAACCTCAAGGTCAACCTGCTGCCCGACCTCAGCTATCCGACGCTGACCGTACGCACCGAGTACACCGGTGCGGCGCCGACGGAGATGGAAACCCTGATCACCCAGCCGGTCGAAGAAGCCGTGGGCGTGGTCAAGAACCTGCGCAAGCTGAAGTCGGTCTCGCGCACCGGCCAGAGTGATGTGGTGCTCGAGTTCGCCTGGGGCACCAACATGGACCAGGCCAGCCTGGAAGTGCGCGACAAGATGGAAGCGCTGAACCTGCCCCTGGAAGCCAAGGCGCCGGTGCTGCTGCGCTTCAATCCCTCCACCGAGCCGATCATGCGCCTGGTGCTGTCGACCAAGGCCGCGCCTGCGACCGACGAAGAAGCGATCCGCGAACTGACCGGCCTGCGTCGCTATGCCGACGAAGACCTGAAGAAGAAGCTGGAGCCGGTTACCGGCGTGGCGGCGGTGAAGGTGGGCGGTGGCCTGGAAGACGAGATCCAGGTCGACATCGACCAGCAGAAACTGGCCCAGCTCAACCTGCCGATCGACACCGTCATCAAGCGCTTGAAGGAAGAGAACATCAACATTTCCGGCGGCCGCCTGGAGGAGGGCTCGCAGCGCTTCCTGGTGCGCACCGTCAACCAGTTCGCCGACCTGGAAGAGATCCGCAACCTGCTGGTCACCACCCAGTCCGCCAACGGCAGCGCGGCCGACTCGGCGCTGCAGCAGATGTTCAACATCGCTGCCTCTACCGGTTCGGCTGCAGCCGTCGCCGCCGCTTCCGCTGCGCAGAGCGCTTCCTCTGGTGGCGCCTCCAGCGTGGTCGCCAACGGCGTGCCGGTGCGCCTGAAGGACGTGGCCACCGTGCGCCAGGGCTACAAGGAGCGCGAAGCGGTCATCCGCCTGGGCGGCAAGGAGTCGGTCGAACTGGCGATCTACAAGGAAGGCGACGCCAATACCGTGGCCACCGCCGAAGCGCTGCGCAAGCGTCTGGAGCAGATCAAGGCAACGTTCCCGGCCGATGCCGAACTGACCACCATCGAAGACCAGTCGCGCTTCATCGAGCACGCCATCGCCGACGTCAAGAAGGACGCGGTGATCGGTGGCCTGCTGGCGATCCTGATCATCTTCCTGTTCCTGCGCGACGGCTGGAGCACGTTCGTGATCAGCCTGTCGTTGCCGGTCTCGATCATCGCCACGTTCTTCTTCATGGGCCAGCTTGGCCTGAGCCTGAATGTGATGTCGCTGGGCGGCCTGGCACTGGCCACCGGCCTGGTGGTGGATGACTCCATCGTGGTGCTGGAGAGCATCGCCAAGGCGCGCGAACGCGGCCTGGGCATCCTGCAGGCGGCGATCGCCGGTACCCGTGAAGTGAGCATGGCCGTGGTCGCCTCGACCCTGACCACCATCGCGGTGTTCCTGCCGCTGGTGTTCGTCGACGGCATCGCCGGCCAGCTGTTCCGCGACCAGGCGTTGACCGTGGCCATCGCCATCGCGATTTCGCTGCTGGTGTCGATGACCCTGATTCCGATGCTGAGCTCGCTGAAGGGTCGGCCGCCGCTGGCCTTCCCGGAAGAAGCCGCAGCCGAGCCGTGGCAGCCGCAGAGCCGCTGGCAGAAGCCGGTCGCACTCGGCCGCCGTGGTGTGGTGGCGACGATGCGCTGGAGTTTCTACGCGCTGGCATGGCTGGTGGTGCGCCTCTGCCGTGGCGTGGCTGCAGTGGTCGGCCCGGTGATGCGCAAGGCCAGCGACATCGCCATGAAGCCGTACGCCGGTGCCGAACGTGGCTACCTGCGGCTGCTGCCGGGTGCGTTGGCCCATCCCGGCAAGGTGCTGGGGCTGGCCGCACTGGCATTCGTCGGCACGATGGCGCTGGTGCCGATGCTCGGCGCCGACCTGATCCCGCAGCTGGCGCAGGACCGTTTCGAAATGACGGTCAAGCTGCCGGCCGGCACGCCGCTGAAGCAGACCGATGCGCTGGTGCGTGAGCTGCAGTTGGCGCATGGCAACGGCGAAGGCGTGGCATCGCTGTACGGTGTCAGCGGCAGCGGTACCCGCCTGGATGCCAGCCCGACCGAGAGTGGCGAGAACATCGGCAAGTTGACCATCGTGATGGAAGGCGGCGGCAACCCGCAGACCGAAGCGGAGATCACCGAGCGCCTGCGCGACACCATGGGCCAGCACCCGGGTGCGCAGGTCGACTTCGCGCGGCCGGCATTGTTCAGCTTCTCCACGCCGCTGGAAATCGAACTGCGTGGGCAGGACATGGCAACCCTGGAAGTGGCGGGCCAGCGCTTGGCGGCGCTGCTGCGCGGCAACGCGCACTACGCCGACGTCAAATCCACCGTGGAAGAGGGCTTCCCGGAAATCCAGATCCGCTTCGACCAGGAGCGCGCCGGTGCACTGGGCCTGACCACGCGGCAGATCGCCGATGTGGTGGTGAAGAAGGTGCGCGGCGATGTCGCCACCCGCTACAGCTTCCGCGACCGCAAGATCGACGTGCTGGTGCGCGCGCAGGAAACCGATCGTGCCAGCGTGGAGAGCATCCGCCGGTTGATCGTCAATCCGGGCAGCACCCGTCCGGTCACCCTGGATGCGGTTGCCGACGTGGTGGCCACCACCGGCCCCAGCGAGATCCATCGTGCCGACCAGACCCGGGTGGCCGTGGTCTCGGCCAACCTGCGCGACATCGACCTGGGCGCGGCCATGCGCGAAGTACAGCAGATGGTGTCCGAACAGCCGCTGGGCGCCGGCGTGGGCCTGCACATCGGCGGCCAGGGCGAGGAACTGGCACAGGCGGCGAAGTCGCTGATCTTCGCCTTCGGCCTGGCGATCTTCCTGGTCTACCTGGTGATGGCTTCGCAGTTCGAATCGCTGCTGCATCCGTTCGTGATCCTGTTCACCATCCCGCTGGCGCTGGTCGGCGCGATCCTGGCATTGATGCTGACCGGCAAGCCGATTTCGGTGGTGGTGTTCATCGGCCTGATCCTGCTGGTCGGCCTGGTCACCAAGAACGCGATCATCCTGATCGACAAGGTCAACCAGCTGCGCGAGGCCGGCGTGGCCAAGCACGAGGCCTTGGTGGAAGGTGCGCGTTCGCGCCTGCGGCCGATCATCATGACTACCCTGTGCACGCTGTTCGGCTTCCTGCCGCTGGCGGTGGCGATGGGCGAGGGCGCCGAAGTGCGCGCACCGATGGCGATCACCGTGATCGGTGGCCTGCTGGTGTCGACCCTGTTGACCCTGCTGGTGATCCCGGTGGTGTACGACCTGATGGACCGCCGCGGCGATGCCTACTACCGAGAGCGGGGCCGCAAGCATGCCGGTGAGGGCCTGCACGGTGCCGAGGGCAGTGCGTCGGGTGCGGAGGAACCGGCATGAGCGTTGCCGAGTTCTCCATCCGCCGCCCGGTCACCACCATCATGTGTTTCGTGTCGCTGGTGGTGGTCGGCCTGATCGCCTCGTTCCGGCTGCCACTGGAAGCGCTGCCGGACATCTCCGCACCGTTCCTGTTCGTGCAGATTCCCTATACCGGCTCCACCCCGGAAGAAGTCGAGCGGACCATCATCCGGCCGGTGGAGGAGTCGCTGGCGACGATGACCGGCATCAAGCGCATGCGGTCGTCGGCGACCTCCGAAGCTGCGTCGATCTTCATCGAGTTCAGTGACTGGGATCGTGATATCGCCATCGCCGCTTCGGACGCGCGCGAGCGCATCGACGCAATCCGCAGTGATTTGCCTGACGACATGCAGCGCTACAACGTGTTCAAGTGGTCCAGCAGCGACCAGCCGGTGCTGAAGGTGCGCCTGGCCAGTACCACCGACCTGACCACTGCCTATGACATGCTCGACCGCGAATTCAAGCGGCGTATCGAGCGGATTCCGGGCGTGGCCCGGGTCGAGATCACCGGCGCGCCACCGAACGAGGTGGAGATCGCGATCGATCCGAACCGCCTGAACGCCCACGGCCTGAGCATCAATGAGCTGAGCGATCGCCTGCGCACGCTGAATTTCTCGATCTCGGCCGGGCAGATCGACGACAACGGCCAGCGCGTGCGCGTGCAGCCGGTGGGCGAGATCACCGACCTGCAGGAAATGCGTGACCTGGTGATCAATGCCAAGGGGCTGCGCCTGGGCGACATTGCCGATGTGCGGCTGAAGCCGGCGCGGATGAGCTATGGCCGCCGTCTGGATGGCAATCCTGCCGTCGGCCTGGACATCTACAAGGAACGCAGCGCCAACCTGGTGGACGTCTCGCGCGGCGCGCTTGCCGAGGTTGAAGCGATCCGCGCGCAGGCGTCGATGCGCGACGTGCAGATCAAGGTGATCGACAACCAGGGCAAGGCGGTGACCTCGTCCCTGCTGGAGCTGGCCGAAGCCGGCGGTGTCGGCCTGATCCTGTCGGTGACGGTGCTGTTCTTCTTCCTGCGCCACTGGCCGTCGACGTTGATGGTGACCCTGGCCATTCCGATCTGCTTCACCATCACCCTCGGCTTCATGTATTTCGCCGGGGTGACGCTCAACATCCTGACCATGATGGGCCTGCTGCTGGCCGTCGGCATGCTGGTCGACAATGCCGTGGTGGTGGTCGAAAGCATCTACCAGGAGCGTGAGCGGCTGCCGGACCAGCCACGCCTGGCCTCGATCATCGGCACCCGCAACGTTGCCATCGCGCTCAGCGCCGGCACCTTGTGCCACTGCATCGTGTTCGTACCCAACCTGTTTGGTGAAACCAACAACATCAGCATCTTCATGGCGCAGATCGCGATCACCATCTCGGTCTCGCTGCTGGCCTCCTGGCTGGTGGCGGTCAGCCTGATCCCGATGCTGTCCGCACGCATGGCCACGCCGAAGCTGGTGCACTCGCAGACCGGCGTGATCGCGCGCCTGCAGCGCCGCTACGCGCAGCTGCTGGACTGGTCACTGCGCCATCGCGGCTGGAGCCTGCTCGGCATCCTGCTGGTGGTGCTGGTCAGCCTGGTGCCGATGAAGCTGACCAAGATCGACATGTTCGGTGGCGACGGTGGCAAGGACATCTTCATCGGCTACATGTGGAAGGGCGCCTACACCTACCGGCAGATGTCCGAGGAAGTGGCCCGTGTCGAAGGCTGGATCGAGCAGAACCGCGAGCGCCTGCACGTGCAGCAGGTCTATTCCTGGTACAGCGAACAGGAAGGCAGTTCGACCGTGGTCACCCTGGACGAGAAGTACGCCAAGGACATCAAGGCGCTGCAGGAGGAACTGCGGAAGGGCCTGCCGAAGTCCGCGCGCACCGACTACTTCGTCGGCAACCAGGGCGGTGATGGCGGCGGTGGCGGCAATCAGGGCGTGCAGGTGCAGCTGGTTGGCGACTCCAGCGCGATGCTGCAGGAGATAGGCCAGGAAGTGCTGCCGCTGCTGGCACAGCGCGCCGAGCTGCGCGATGTGCGCATCGACAATGGCGAGAAGGGCGGCGAGCTGAAAGTGCACGTCGACCGCGAGCGTGCAGCGGCGTTCGGATTCAATGCCGAGCAGGTTGCCAGCTTCGTTGGCCTGGCGCTGCGTGGTGCGCCGATGCGCGAGTTCCGTCGGGGCGACAACGAAGTGCCGGTGTGGGTGCGCTTCGCCGGTGCCGAACAGAGCAGCCCTGAAGACCTGGCTGGCTTCAGCGTGCGCACCGGCGATGGCCGCAGCGTACCGCTGTTGAGCCTGGTCAGTGTCGATGTGGGTTCCTCGGCGACCCAGATCGGCCGCACCAACCGCCAGACCACGTTGACCATCAAGGCCAACCTGGCCGAGAAGATCACCGCGCCGGACGGCCGCAAGGCCATGGAGGCAGTGCTCAAGCCGATGAACTTCCCGGCCGGCTACGGCTTCACTTTCGACGGCGGCGACTACGGCGATGACAACGAGGCGATGCAGCAGATGGTGTTCAACCTGCTGATCGCGCTGGTGATGATCTACGTGGTGATGGCCGCGGTGTTCGAATCGCTGCTGTTCCCGGCGGCGATCATGAGCGGCGTGCTCTTCTCGATCTTCGGCGTGTTCTGGCTGTTCTGGATCACCGGCACCTCGTTCGGGATCATGTCCTTCATCGGCATCCTGGTGCTGATGGGCGTGGTGGTGAACAACGGCATCGTGATGATCGAGCACATCAACAATCTGCGCCGCGGCGGGATGGGCCGTACCCAGGCGCTGGTGGAGGGCTCACGCGAGCGCCTGCGCCCGATCATGATGACCATGGGCACGGCGATCCTGGCGATGGTGCCGATCTCGCTGACCGATACACAGATGTTCGGCAACGGGCCGGAGTACTCGCCGATGGCGCGTGCGATTGCCGGTGGCCTGGCGTTCTCGACCGTGGTCAGCCTGCTGTTCCTGCCGACGATCTATGCGGTGCTCGATGACCTGCGCAATGCGGTGGTGCGGCTGATCCAGCGCGCTCGCGGCCGCGAGGTCGTGGCGGGAACCGCGGTGTAGTGGTCGAGCTTGCTCGACCGTAGGGGCGGAAACGTGTTGTGGTGGGGGGGAGACCGGTCGTAGTGGGGCGGTCTCCCCTTTTTTCGCCGGGCATGGCCCGGCGCTACCATCGCCGTGGGTGTAAATGACGTGCCAGCCAAGGTTGGCACCTACCGGTCGCGCCGGGCCATGCCCGGCGGGACAGCGCGATCAGCTCGCGACCTTGCTCCACACCTTTGGCACCTACCGGTAGCGCCGGGCCATGCCCGGCGGGACAGCGCGATCAGCTCGCCACCTTGCTCCACACCTTGCCCGCGGTCAGCCACAGGCCCAGCATGCTGCCCAGGTTGGTCAGCATGAAGGTCAGCACCACGCGGGTGACACGGTTGCGGTACCAGCCCTTCAACGACTGCGCATCGTCACGCAGCTTGAGGAAATCCTCGTAGGTCGGCTTGCGCAGGCGCGCTTCCACCAGTGCCGCGAATGCGCCGGTGGGGATGCTCAGGCGGAACGGCTTGAACGGCGCCACCACGATCGCGGTGAGGATGCTCAGCGGGTGGCTGCCGGCCACCAGGCAGCCCAGGCCAGCCAGGCCGCCGGTATACATCGCCCAGGTCGCCAGCAGTTCGGTGCCCACGCCCAGTCCACCGCGATAGAAGCCGACACCGATGCCGGTGGCCACGATGGCGAGGATCGCCAGGGTGAACCACGGGATGTTGCGCTTCTTCGGCACCGCTTCGAGCTGCTCGCGCAACGGCGCAGGCGCCTCGGTATCGGTTTCCAGGTAACGCGCCAGGCCGGCCAGATGGCCGGCGCCGACCACCGCCAGCACTTCGCGCTGCTGCGGATCATGCGCTTCACGCAGGCGCGTGGCCATGTAGCGGTCGCGCTCGCCGATGATCGTTTCGTACAACGCCGGGTTCTCGCTGGCGAACTCGCCGAAGCTCGATTCCAGCATGTCGCCCTGCTTCAGCTTCTCGATCTCGTCTTCGCCGACATCCTCGGACGAGAACAGGCCGGCGCCAAGCCCGGCCACCAGCTTCAGCTTGCCGAAGAAGCCCAGTCGCTGCGAAGCACGACGGAACGTCAGGCCGACTTCGCGGTCGATCAGGTGCACCGGCAGGTTGCGCTCGCGCGCCAGGTCGACCGCACGCTTCAGTTCGGCGCCCGGCTCGATGCCGAGCTGTTCGGCCAGTCGGCGCTGGTAGGCCGACAGCGCGAGGTTGGCCGCGAACAACGCGACGCGGCCCTTGCGGATCACTTCCACCAGGTCCAGTTTGGCCAGCGTGTCCGGGTCGCTCAGTGCCTGCAGGCGCTGTGGGTCCAGCTCGACGGCCACCGCATCGAAACGTCCGCTGTCGATGGCTTTTTCCACCGCCTCGACGCTGGCATGGGAGACGTGGGCAGTGCCCAACAGGGTGTAGCGCACGCCATCGCGCTCGACGACGCGCACGGGCTGGCCGGCAAACAGATCGTCGCCGGTTTCGGGAAGGGTTTCGGTCATGGAATCATTCATTGGAAGGAGCGGAATCGGCGCCATCGCCGAGCGCGCGCTGCATCTGTACGGTGTCCAGCCAGCGGCCATGTTTGCGGCCGAGGCCACGGAACACGCCCACCAGCTGGAAACCGAAGCGTTCGTGCAGCTTGATGGAGGCCGTGTTGGTCGGCTCGCCGATCACCGCCACCATCTGTCGATGGCCGCGCGCGGTGCAGGCATCGATCAGTGCCTGCAGCAGGCCGGTGCCGACGCCACGGCCCTGGAAGCGGGCATCGACATAGACCGAGTTCTCAACGGTCCACTGGTAGGCGATGCGCGTGCGGTAGGTATTGGCATACGCATAGCCGGCAACCTGGCCGTCGACCTCGGCCACCAGGTAGGGGAAGCCGCGGTCGATGATGTCGCGCATGCGGCGCAGCATCTCGGCCTGGTCAGGGATCTCGTACTCGTAGGTATTGACGAAGTCGGTCACTTCCACCGCGTAGATCGCGGTGATCGCAGCGATGTCGGCAGGGCCGGCATCACGGATGAGTACGGCCATGCGCGGGCTCCGGGTCAGTCGATGTAGCGCTTGAGCAGGTCGCCGTAGGCGTCGATGCGACGATCGCGCAGGAACGGCCAGATGCGGCGCACGTGTTCGCTGCGCTGCAGGTCGACCTCGCACATCAGGATGGTCGCTTCGGTGCCGGCCTCGGCCAGGAACTCGCCCTGCGGGCCCAGTACGTGGCTGTTGCCCCAGAACTGGATGCCCGAGGCGCCCAGCGGCGAGGCCTCGTGGCCGACGCGGTTGCAGCTGAGCACCGGCACGCCGTTGGCTACGGCATGGCCACGGTGGCTCAGTACCCAGGCGTCGCGCTGGCGGGTCTTCTCGTCCTGCACATCATCCGGGTCCCAGCCGATCGCGGTGGGGTAGAGCAGCAGCTCAGCACCGGCCAGCGCCATCAGGCGCGCCGCTTCCGGGTACCACTGGTCCCAGCACACCAGCACGCCGAGGCGGCCGACCGAGGTGTCGATCGGCTTGAAGCCGATATCGCCCGGGGTGAAGTAGAACTTCTCGTAGAAGCCCGGGTCATCGGGAATGTGCATCTTGCGGTACTTGCCCAGCAAGGTGCCGTCCTTCTCGAAGACCACGGCGGTGTTGTGGTACAGGCCGGCAGCGCGGCGCTCGAACAGCGAGCCGACCAGCACCACGCCGTGCTTCTTGGCCAGCGCGCCCAAGCGCTCGGTGCTCGGGCCCGGAATCGGCTCGGCCAGGTCGAATTCATCGACCGATTCGTGCTGGCAGAAGTAGGGACCGTTGTGCAGTTCCTGCAGCAGCACCAGCTTCGCGCCCTGCGCCGCGGCGTCGGCAACACGCGCTTCGATCACCGCCAGGTTGGCGGCGGCATCACCGTGGTTGCGCTCCTGGATCAGGGCGACGGTAAGGGGGCTGCGCGAGTTCATGCGGGGCGATCCTGCGGGGGAAAACCCGCATGTTAACGCGGATGCGCCACGACAGCGTGTTGGCTGCTGAATGGTGCACGCAACCGGTAGCGCCGGGCCATGCCCGGCGGATTTTCCAGATGCCGCCGCGCTCGCCGGGCATGGCCCGGCGCTACCGCCTGGCTTATGCCTTCAGCAGCCCAGCCGGCAGCTGCATGGTGATGCAGTGCAGGCTGCCGTTCTGCCAGATCAGCGAGCGGCACGGCACCTGCACGATCTCGCGGCCCGGGTGGGCCTGTGCCAGCACGTCGCGGGCCAGGTCATCGGCCGGGTCGCCATAGGCCGGCATCAGCACCGCGCCGTTGACGATCAGGTAATTGGCATACGAAGCAGCCAGGCGGCGACCTTCATCGATCACCGGCTGTGCCCACGGCAGCGGGAACAGGCGGTACGGCTTTCCGTCAGCCGTGCGCAGTGCAGCCAGCTCGGCGCCCATCGCCTGCAGCTCGGCGTAATGCGAGTCGCTGGCGTCGTCGCAGGCCTGGTAGACGATGCTGTCGGCCGAGGCGAAGCGGGCGAGGGTGTCGATATGGGCGTCGGTGTCGTCGCCTTCCAGATAGCCATGATCCAGCCACAGCACGCGCTTCTGCTGCAGCCAGTCGGCCAGGTCGGCGCTCAGGCTGTCGCGGTCGCGGTCGGGATGGCGCTCGTGCAGGCACTTCCAGGTGGTCAGCAGGGTGCCTTCGCCATCGGTCTCGATGCCGCCGCCCTCCAGCGCGAACGGAATGCTGCGCACCGTCGCGTCGTTGAATACGCCAGCCTGGTCGAGCACGCCGACCAGCTGGTCGTCCAGGGTGGCGTCGAACTTGCCGCCCCAGCCGGTGAAGCGGAAGTCCAGCAGCTGGAAGCTGCCGTCGGCGCGGCGCAGGGTGATCGGGCCCGAATCACGCAGCCAGGTATCGTCGTAGGCGGCGGTGGTGAAGTGGACCTTGTCCATGTCGATGCGGTTGGAGCGCAGCCGCATCTCGGCGTAGGTCTCCACGTCATCGTCGGCCACGCAGATCAGCACCGGCTGGAAGCGGGTGATCGCTGCAACCAGGGCGATGTAGGTCTCTTCCACCTGGCCCAGGCGGTCGGCCCAGTCGGTGTCGGCGGTGGGCCAGGCAATCAGGACGCCGCTCTGGGCTTCCCATTCGGCAGGAAAACGAAGGGTCTGGTTCATGGTCTCGCTACACGCGCCCGCCGGTGGCGGGCATGGGGGTCAACGGATCGGCGGCTTGGGGCCGATTTCGTTCGGATCCGCCTGGTTTGCCACCACGTCGATCACCTTCTGCTTCTCGAAGTAGACGGTGAACTGCGGGTACACCCAGCGGTGGATGGTCGGCCATTGCCGTTTCTGTCCGCCGCGCGGCTGCAGCTGCTCTGCCGGCGCGCCGAACTGCGACTGCACCTGCTGCATACTCTGGCCGCGGACGGGCAGGGCGCCGGCCGGCTTTTCACGGGCGCGGTCGACAAGCAGGGTATCGGCCATCGCCGGGGTGGCGGCAGCCAGGGTGGCCAGTACGGCCAGGGTGCACAGGTAACGCGTCATCTCGATCTACTCCCCAGTGGTCAAGAACAGCGATTACAGCAAAAACGGCAGGAAAAAACCGCATAAACAAAAAACCGCCCGAAGGCGGCTTTTTGCATCGGGTCGGCCCCGCGTGGGGCCAGCCGCGGTCACAAGGACCGTTGGGCTCAGCGCTGACGCGCCTTGAAACGCGGGTTCGACTTGCAGATGACGAAGATCTTGCCACGACGACGCACGACCTTGCAGTCACGGTGACGGGCCTTCGCCGACTTCAGGGAGGACAGAACTTTCATGGCATACCTCGGCGTAAACAGTAGTTGTTCGGGTGGAGCGTGGCCGCGATATGCGAAAGACAATCGGCAGTGGACGCTCGTTCAAGCCCGCCATTCTACCGGGCTTTTCCCCATGGTTTCAAGTGGTTGCACAAAAGGCCCGTTGCGGGGTGTCCGGCAGGGGCTAGAATGCCCCCTTCACACGCGCAAGGACCCCCATGAATCCACTCGTTCCCGTCCTGACCATCGACGGCCCGTCAGGGGCCGGCAAGGGTACCATCAGCCGCATTGTGGCGCGCCGGTTGGGCTGGCACTACCTGGATTCGGGTGCTCTGTACCGCGCGGTCGGCGTGGCGGCCAGCTGGGCCGACATCGACACCTCCGATGCCTCCGCGCTGGTGCGCTGCACCTTTGATACCCATGTCCAGTTCGTCGAGCAGGGCGATGCCATGCGGGTGCTGGTCAATGGCACCGACGCCACCGACGAGCTGCGGCTGGAGACCACCGGGGCGCTGGCGTCGGCAATTGCCGCCATTCCCGAGGTCCGGGCCGCCCTGAAGGAGCGCCAGCGCGCATTCAGGATGGAGCCGGGGCTGGTTGCCGACGGCCGCGACATGGGTACGGTGATCTTCCCGGACGCCCCCTACAAGGTCTTCCTGACCGCCAGTGCCGAGGAGCGCGCCGAGCGCCGGCATAAGCAGTTGAAAGACAAGGGGGTTTCTGTTAACTTTGAAGACCTCCTGCGCGAGATCATGGCCCGCGACGCCCGTGATGCTCAGCGTACCGTGGCGCCCCTGAAGCCGGCAGACGATGCTGTCCTCATCGACACCACAGGCATCGGCATCGAAGATGTCGTTGCCAGAGTGATGGATCTGCTTCCGGTTCCGGCTGCCTGATCCGTTCGCGCGGGAGCTCTGCCAGCAGCATCGGTGGAGGTCGCGCATCTGCAGTGCTGTAAAAGCTCCGTCGCGCAATGATGCGTGGCGGTTTTCCTACTTCCACACACGACCTGCATTTCCGGGGTCGACCAACAGGCGGGCGGTAGCCATTCCCTGAAGGGAAGCCAACCGACCCATGTGTCCAACAGAGTAAATCTAATGACCGAATCATTTGCCGAACTGTTTGAAGCCAGCCAGGCCAACCTGGCCAAGCTGAAGCCGGGCGCCATCGTCAGCGGTACCGTTGTTGAAGTCCGCGGCGACGTCGTGGTGATCAACGCCGGGCTGAAGTCGGAAGGCATCGTGCCGATCGAACAGTTCCGTAACGACGCTGGCGAAATCGATGTTGCCGAAGGCGACATCGTCAAGGTCGCCCTCGACTCGATCGAGAACGGCTTCGGTGAAACCGTCCTGTCGCGCGAGAAGGCCAAGCGCGCGATGGTGTGGGACGAGCTGGAAGAAGCGTTGGAAAAGAACGAAACCATCACCGGCCGCATCAGCGGCAAGGTCAAGGGTGGTTTCACCGTGGACATCAAGGATGTCCGCGCCTTCCTGCCGGGTTCCCTGGTCGATGTGCGCCCCGTGCGCGATCCGGCCTACCTGGAAGGCAAGGAGCTGGAATTCAAGCTCATCAAGCTTGACCGCAAGCGCAACAACGTCGTGGTCTCGCGCCGCGCTGTCGTCGAAAGCGAGCACTCGGAAGAGCGCGAGCAGCTGATGGACAAGCTGCAGGAAGGCGCGATCCTGAAGGGTGTCGTCAAGAACCTGACCGATTACGGCGCATTCGTGGACCTGGGCGGCATCGACGGCCTGCTGCACATCACCGACATGGCATGGAAGCGCGTGCGCCATCCGTCCGAAGTCGTCAATGTCGGCGACGAGCTGGACGTGCGCGTGCTGAAGTTCGACCGCGAGCGCAACCGCGTTTCGCTGGGCCTGAAGCAGCTGGGCGAAGATCCGTGGGATAACATCGCCCGTCGTTACCCGGCCAACAGCCGCGTGTTCGGCAAGGTCTCCAACGTCACCGATTACGGCGCATTCGTCGAGATCGAGCCGGGCGTCGAAGGTCTGGTGCACGTTTCCGAGATGGATTGGACCAACAAGAACGTCAACCCGTCCAAGGTTGTGCAGGTCGGTGACGAAGTTGAAGTCATGGTCCTGGACGTTGACGAGGAGCGTCGCCGCATCTCGCTGGGCATGAAGCAGGTTGCCGCCAATCCGTGGGAAACCTTCGCTGCCACCCACAAGAAGGGTGACAAGGTGTCGGGCCAGATCAAGTCGATCACCGACTTCGGCATCTTCATCGGCCTGGACGGCGGCATCGACGGCCTGGTTCACCTGTCCGACATCAGCTGGGCGACCACTGGCGAAGACATCGTTCGCAACTTCAAGAAGGGCGACAACCTGGACGCAGTGGTCCTGGCCGTCGATCCGGAGCGCGAGCGCATTTCGCTGGGCGTCAAGCAGCTGGAGCAGGATCCGTTCGGCCAGTACATGGCGACCAATCCGAAGGGCTCCAAGGTCGAAGGCGTGGTGAAGGAAGTCGACGCCAAGGGCGCGATCATCGAGCTGGCCGACGGCATCGAAGGCTATGTTGCAGCTCGCGACATCGCCAACGAGCGTGTTGACGACGCGACCCAGCACCTGAAGGTCGGTGACAAGGTTGAAGCCAAGTTCGTGGGCATGGATCGCAAGGGTCGTACCCTGCAGCTGTCGATCAAGGCCAAGGACGACGCGGAAATGCGCGAAGTGCTGGAGGAATACCAGACCTCTTCGGCATCCAGCGGCACCACCCAGCTGGGCGCGCTGCTGCGTGCACAGCTGAACGGCAACAAGTCCGAGTAATATCGGCCTTACGCTGTTCGTTGTTTCCTGGACGGCCCGGGCACTGCCCGGGCCGTTTCAGGCTGAGATGCCCCTGATGTGAGCCGGTAATGACCAAATCCGAACTGATCGAAATCCTCGCGCGCCGGCAGGCGCACCTGAAGGCCGATGATGTCGATCTGGCGGTCAAGTCATTGCTGGAAATGATGGGGGGCTCACTGTCGGCCGGCGATCGCATCGAGATCCGCGGCTTCGGCAGCTTTTCGCTGCACTACCGTCCGCCGCGCCTGGGTCGCAACCCGAAGACCGGCGAATCGGTTGCCCTGCCGGGCAAGCATGTCCCTCATTTCAAGCCAGGCAAGGAATTGCGCGAGCGGGTCAGCAGTGTGCTGCCGCTGGACGCAGATCCGGCCTGAGCCATCCGTCGCGCGACTTCGTGCGAATCCCACCACGAGTCGGATAAGCTACGGCCTCCTGCCAATGGAGCTGTCGCATGAAAGTTTTTCGTCTGCTGGTCCTGCTGGCGGTGCTGATCCTTGGTCTGATCATCGGTGCGGTCAACATGACGGCCATGTCGATCAACCTGCTGTTTACCCAGTTGAACACGTCCGTCGGCGTGGCGCTGATCGCCGCCCTGCTGATCGGTGTCGTGGTCGGCGCTGGCCTGGTGCTGGTAAGCGTGGTCATTCCGCTCTACAGCCAGCTGCGCCGCGCCAACAAGTCGGCGGCTGCACCGTCGGCGCCGGTTGCCCCCTCCCAATCTTTTGATGGACGTTGATCGACGATGGAATTCGTTTCCGAGTGGTTCTGGTTCTTCCTGTGCCTGCCGTTGGCGGCCCTGGCCGGCTGGGTGATCGGACGCCGCGGCGGTCAACGCCACGGTGACAACCAGGTCAGCCACCTGTCGAGCACCTATTTCCGTGGCCTGAACTACCTGCTCAACGAGCAGCCGGACAAGGCCATCGAACTGTTCCTGCACATCGCCGAGCTGGACAAGGAAACCTTCGAGACCCAGGTCGCGCTGGGCCATCTGTTCCGCCGCCGTGGCGAAGTGGACCGCGCCATCCGCCTGCACCAGGGCCTGGTCAACCGCCAGGACCTGAGCGACGCGCAACGCGTGCAGGCCCTGCTGGCACTGGGCGAGGACTACATGAAGTCCGGCCTGCTGGACCGTGCCGAAACCGTGTTCACTGAACTGGCACAGCTGGACCAGCGCGCACCGCAGGCACTCAAGCACCTGATCGGCATCTACCAGGCCGAGCGCGACTGGGAAAAGGCGATCGACAACGCTACCCGCTTCGAGGATGTCACCGGCGAGCCGATGGGCAAGCTGATCGGGCAGTTCGAATGCGAGCTCGCCGAGCGCTTCCGTGGCGCTGGCAAGCTGGAGGAGGCGAGGGCGGCCATTGCCCGCGCCTACCAGGCCGATGCCATGTCGGTCCGTGCCGGCATCATCGAAGGACGACTGGAAACCGATGCAGGCAATGCCGAGGCCGCCGTGCGCGCCTTCGAGCGTGCCGCCCGCAACGATCCGGAGTACCTGCCGGAAGTGCTGCCGGCGCTGATGGACAACTACCGCAAGGTCGGCGACCTGGGTGGCGCGCGCGCCTTCCTGTCCGAGATGACCGAGCATTACCGCGGCATCGCCCCGGTGCTGGCCCTGACCCGCCTGATGGAAGAGCAGGAAGGGGTTGCGCCTGCGCGCGCCTACCTCGGTCGCCAGCTCAAGGACCGCCCGTCGGTGCGTGGCGAATCGGCCCTGATCGACCTGACCCTGGCCGAGGGCGCAGATTCGACCGCGACCCTGCATGACCTCAAGCACATCACCGACCAGCTGCTGGTGCGCAACCCCGCTTACCGCTGCACGCGCTGCGGGTTCGGCGCCCGCACCCACCATTGGCAATGCCCCAGCTGCAAGGAATGGGGTACGGTCAAGCCGCTGCTGAACTACGCGGTGCTCTGAACCATGCCGTGGCTAGTGATGGCCGCGCTGCTGGGCCTGGCCCTGCTGAGCGCGGCATTGACCTGGGCAGCGCGCGTGTATGCGCTGCGCAGGCAGCTGCTGGATCAGCCCGGCGAGCGCCGCAGCCATAGTGTCGCAACCCCTCGCGGTGGCGGTATCGCCATCGTGATCAGTCTGCTGGTTGCCGCAGCCGTGGCTGCATTTTTCTGGCCGGACGCCGCGCCCAGCCTGGCCGTCGCCGGACTTGGCCTGCTGCTGGTGGCCGGCATTGGCTGGTGGGATGATCATCGGCCGCTGCCAGCCATGCGCCGGCTGCTGGTGCATTTCCTTGCCGCCCTGTTGCTGGCAGGGCTGGTCAAGATGCATGGCGGCAGCTGGCTGTTGAGCCTGCTGGTGCTGTTCTTCACCGCCTCGCTGATCAACATCTGGAACTTCATGGATGGCATCAACGGGATTGCCAGCAGCCAGGCCGTCATCGTTGCGCTGGGCTTTGCCACCGTGCTGCCGTGGCCCTATTCGCTGGTGGCCGTTGTTCTTGGCCTGGCGTGCGTGGGTTTTCTGCCATTCAACTTCCCGCAGGCGCGGATCTTCATGGGTGATGTGGGCAGTGGCGCGCTGGGTTATGCCGTGGCCGTCGTGCTGGCGGTCGCCGCACTTCACACCGACATCAACTGGATCCTGCTGTTGCTGCCGTTGTCTGCATTCCTTGTGGACGCGGGCTTCACGCTGTTGGCGCGCATGCTTTCAGGCCAACGCTGGATGGAACCCCACACCCAGCATGTCTACCAGCGCGCGGTGCAGGCAGGAGCCAGCCATGCCCTGGTGACAGGGATGTACTTTGTTCTGGGCCTGTTCAGTATTACAGTGTTCAATATCTGCACCAATTTGCAGCCGAGGTGGGAGGCTGCCGTAGCGGTCGCGTGGTTTGCCGCGCTGACCCTGCTGTGGCTCCTCCTGCGCAATGGATTGCGCCACCGATAAGGAATTACTCGATCTATGTCTTCACCCTGGCGGGACAGAATCCTCGGTCTGATGCCGCGTACGGCCATCGTCTGCCACGACTTGTTCATGGTATGGGCCTGTTGGCAGCTGTTGCATGCGGGTCGGTACTCGATCCTTGCCGACGCTCCCGCATTGCCGTTGTGGAACGTGGATACGACGCTGGTACTGGCGCTGCAGGGACTGGTGTTCTGGCGTATCGGCCTCTATCGCGGCCTGTGGCGTTTTGCCAGCGTCAGCGACCTGCTGAACATCTTCAAGGCCAGCTTCATCGGCCTGATCGCCATTGTTCTGGTACTGGCCTGGAAGCGCTTCGACGGCGTGCCGATGTCGGTGCTGGTGATCTATCCGTTCGCGCTGTCGGCACTGCTGGGCGCGCCGCGCCTGCTGTACCGGGCATGGAAGGACTATCAGTCGCTGCAGTCCGACTCCACCGCGCGCCGGGTGCTGATTCTCGGCGCCGGCCAGGCCGCCGAGACCCTGGTGCGCGACCTGCGCCGGTCCGGCAATTTCGAGCCGGTCGGCCTGCTTGATGATGCACCGCACCTGCGTGGCGCCAAGCTGCAGAGCCTGCCGATCCTGGGGACCCTGGACGACGCGCCGGCAGTAGCCCGCGAGACCGCAGCCAAGCTGCTGGTGATCGCCATGCCCTCACTGGATGCGGTGGGCATGCAGCGCGTGGTGGCCATCTGCGAGAGCACCGGCATTCCGTTCCGGACTGTGCCCAAGCTCAGCGACATCCTGCAGGGGCAGTCGCTGCCGGGCCAGTTGAAGGAAGTGGCGATCGAAGATCTGCTTGGCCGCAAGCCGATCATGCCGGACTGGAACCTCATCCGTGGCTGGTTGGGCGGGCGCACGGTGATGGTGACCGGTGCCGGTGGCTCGATCGGGTCCGAACTGTGCCGCCAGTGTGCCCGCCATGGCGCCGGTCGTATCGTGCTGCTGGAGATCAGTGAGCTGCTGCTGTTGACCATCGAGGGCGAGCTGCGCCGCAGCTTCCCCGATGTCGAGATCGAAGCGGTGCTCGGTGACTGTGGCGATCCCGCGGTGATCCGCCACGCGCTGTCGCTGCACCCGGTCGACACCGCCTTCCATGCGGCTGCCTACAAGCACGTGCCGGTGCTGGAGCGTCAGCTGCGTGAAGCCGTGCGCAACAACATCCTGGCCACGGAGAACGTGGCCCGCGCCTGCCTGGAAGCCCACGTCGAGCACTTTGTGTTCATCTCGACCGACAAGGCGGTCGACCCGGTCAATGCGCTGGGCGCCAGCAAGCGCTATGCGGAGATGATCTGCCAGAGCCTGGACCAGAAGTCCACGCACACCCGTTTCGTGACCGTGCGTTTCGGCAACGTGCTGGCGTCGGCCGGCAGCGTGGTGCCGCTGTTCCGCGAACAGATCCTCAAGGGCGGCCCGGTCACGGTGACAGACCCGGAGGTCAGCCGCTATTTCATGACCATTCCCGAGGCGTGCCAGCTGATCCTGCAGGCGGCCGCGTCAGCGTCGCACGGCGCGATCTACACCCTGGACATGGGCGAGCCGGTGCCGATCCGGGTGTTGGCCGAGCAGATGATCCGCCTGGCGGGCAAGCAGCCCTACAAGGAAATTCCGATCATCTATACCGGCCTGCGCCAGGGCGAGAAGCTGCACGAGACGCTGTTCTATTCCGACGAGGACTACCGGCCGACCGCGCACCCGAAGATCCTCGAGGCCGGCGTCCGTTCGTTCTCGCGGGACATCGTGCTGGGCAACGTGCCGAAGCTGCGCGAGGCCATTGCCCGGTACGACATCGATACGATCCAGGAAATCCTGTTTGCGACCATGCCGGAATTCTCGCCAATCGAACAGGATGCTTACATTTCATCCGCTAAGGTTGTGCCCTTTCCGGCACGTGAGGCCAACAGGCACCAATGAGCAAGCGCATTCGCAAGGCGGTATTCCCGGTAGCGGGTCTGGGCACGCGTTTTCTTCCGGCGACCAAGACGGTGCCGAAGGAGATGCTGCCGATCATCGATCGGCCGCTGATCCAGTACGCCGTGGATGAGGCGATCGAAGCAGGCTGTGACACCCTGGTGTTCATCACCAACCGTTACAAGCACGCCGTCGCCGATTATTTCGACAAGGCCTACGAGCTGGAGCAGAAGCTCGAGCGCGCGGGCAAGCACGAGCAGCTCGAATTGATCCGCCATGTGCTGCCGGAAGGCGTGCGCGCGATCTTCGTCACCCAGGCCGAGGCTCTGGGCCTGGGCCATGCAGTGCTGTGCGCCAAGGCGGTCATCGGTGACGAGCCGTTCGCGGTGCTGCTGCCCGACGATCTGATCTGGAACCGCGGCGCGGGTGCGCTCAAGCAGATGGCCGACCTCAACGAGGCCAGTGGTGCCAGCGTCATTGCCGTGGAGGACGTGCCCCACGACAAGACGGCCAGTTACGGCATCGTCGCCACCGAGGCGTTCGACGGCCGCAAGGGGCGTATCTCGCAGATCGTGGAGAAGCCCAAGCCGGAAGATGCACCGAGTGACCTGGCAGTGGTGGGGCGTTATGTGCTGAGCCCGAAGATCTTCGAGCTGCTTGAGCAGACCCGCACCGGTGCCGGTGGCGAGATCCAGCTGACCGATGCGATCGCCGAACTGCTGAAGACCGACGAGGTCGATGCCTATCGTTTCGAGGGCACCCGTTTCGACTGCGGCACCCATCTGGGGCTGGTCGAGGCCACGATCCGCTTCGCGCTGGACAACCCGAAGCTGGCCGGCCCGGCGCGCGAGAAGCTGGCGGCGATGCTGGCGGAGTAAGGGTTTTTCGAGCGCTCCGGCAGCGCCTTACTGCATAGCTGGGGGAGGCGCAGGCAGGCCGCTGCAGGACACGCCTCTCGACAGTTTCCTGCGAGCGCGGACGGGCAGGGCGGAATCAAAGGCAGAAGCAAGAGCAAAAAGGCAGCCATTGGCTGCCTTTTTTCGTGGGTCGGGGTCGGATCCCTTTGCGCAGCAAAGGGCTCTGACCCCAAGGCCGAAAGCATCCACGCATGGCGTGGATCTACTACCTTTGCTCATCCCTCCGCTGCGCGGAATGTTGGGTGGCTCGGGTGGGTGAGGCTGGCCGGGACTGTCAGCGGCATGGATGCCGCTGCCAAGCCCCCAGGGACGGGTTTACGGCGTGTCCCGGGCAGTCTCACCCGCCCGGGCCCTTCCGCAAACCGACAGGTCCGCCGGCAACGCTTTGAACCTTACAGTGCCTCGAAAATGCCCGCCGCACCCATGCCGGTGCCGATGCACATCGTCACCATGCCGTACTTCTGCTGGCGACGGCGCAGGCCGTGCAGCAGGGTCGCGGTACGGATCGCGCCGGTCGCACCCAGCGGATGGCCCAGCGCGATCGCGCCGCCCAGCGGGTTGACCTTGCTCGGGTCCAGGCCGCAGTCACGGATGACGGCCAGCGACTGCGCGGCGAAGGCTTCGTTGAGCTCGATCCAGTCCAGCTGGTCCTGGCTCAGGCCGGCCTGCTTCAGCGCCTTCGGAATCGCGGCGATCGGGCCGATGCCCATCACTTCCGGGCGCACACCAGCCACCGAGAAGCTGACGAAACGGGCCAGCGGGGTCAGGCCGTAATCCTTGATCGCCTGTTCCGACGCCAGCAGTACCGCACCGGCGCCATCGCTCATCTGCGAGGAGTTGCCGGCAGTGACGGTGCCGCCGAACTGGCCGTTGCGGAACACCGGACGCAGCTTGGCCAGGCCTTCAGCGGAGGAATCCGGGCGCGGGCCTTCGTCGGTGTCGGCCACCTTGTTGCGGGTGATGATGCGCTTGCCGTCGGCCAGGTCGGGCTGGTGCGAGACGATCTCGTACGGGCTGATCTCGTCCTTGAAGTCACCATTCTGGATGGCGGCCATGGCCTTCTGGTGCGAGGCCAGGGCGAACGCGTCCTGTTCTTCGCGCGAGACCTTCCACTCTTCAGCGACCTTCTCGGCGGTGATGCCCATGCCGTAGGCGATGGCGACGTGGTCGTTGTCGAACACGCTCGGGGCCATCGCGATCTTGTTGCCCATCATCGGCACCATCGACATCGATTCGGTGCCGCCGGCCAGCATCAGGTCGGCGTTGCCAAGGCGGATCGCGTCGGCCGCCTGCGCCACGGCCTGCAGACCGGAGGAGCAGAAGCGGTTCACGGTCTGCGCGGCAATGGTGTTCGGCAGGCCGGCCAGCAGCACGCCGATGCGGGCCACGTTCATGCCCTGCTCGGCTTCGGGCATCGCGCAGCCGATGATCGCGTCATCGATGCGGTTGACGTCCACGCCCGGCGCCTGCGCCACGACGCTGCGCAGCACGTGGGCGAGCATGTCGTCGGGGCGGGTGTTGCGGAACATGCCCTTGGGCGCCTTGCCAACCGGGGTGCGGGTAGCGGCGACGATGTAGGCGTCCTGGATTTGCTTGGTCATTGCAGTGATCTCTTGAATAGGGGTTGGAAGAGGTTGCCGGCCAGCGGCCGGCACTACCGATGTCTTCCGTCAGTTCCGCAGCGGCTTGCCGGTCTTGAGCATGTGCGCGATGCGGGCCTGGGTCTTTTCCTGCTGGGCCAGTTCGACGAAGTGCTTGCGCTCCAGGGTCAGCAGCCACTCTTCGTCGACCAGGGTGCCGCGGTCGACCTTGCCGCCGCACAGCACGGTGGCGATGCGCTCGGCGATCTCATAGTCGTATGGGCTGATGAAGCGGCCTTCCAGCATGTTGACCAGCATCATCTTGAAGGTGGCGATGCCGACGTCGCCGGCCACCTGGATGCGGCGTGCCGGCAGCGGCGGACGGTAGCCCGCTTCGGCCAGGGCGCGTGCTTCGGCCTTGGCGATGTACAGCGCCTCGTAGCTGTTGAACACCACCTTGTCGGTGCTGCGCAGCAGGCCCAGTTCCTTGGCGTTGACCGCCGAGTTGGACACCTTGGCCATCGCCACGGTCTCGAAGGTCTTCTTCAGTTCGGCGAACACGTCACCGCCCGGGCCAGCGGCCTGCGAGGCACGCACCGCCAGTTCCTTCAGGCCGCCGCCTGCCGGCAGCAGGCCGACGCCGGCCTCGACCAGGCCGATGTAGCTTTCCAGGAAGGCCACGGTCTTGGCACTGTGCATCTGGAACTCGCAGCCGCCACCCAGTGCCAGGCCGCGCACGGCAGCCACCACCGGCACCAGCGAGTACTTGATGCGCTGGCTGGTGCGCTGGAAGTTGTGCACCATTTCTTCGAACTGGTCGACCTTGCCGGCCTGCAGCAGGCCCAAGGCGCCAGCCAGGTCGGCACCGGCGGAGAAGGGCTCCTTCTGCTGCCAGATCACCAGGCCCTGGAAGTCCTTCTCTGCGCGGGTGACGCATTCCTGCAGGCCATCCAGCACGTGGTCGGACACGGTGTTCATCTTGGTCTTGAAGCTGACCACGGCGATGCCATCGCCGTCGTGCCACATGCGCAGGCCGTCGTTCTCGAACACGGTCTCGCCCGGCGCGAACTTCTCGCCCAGCAGCGGATCGGGGAAGCGCTGGCGCTGGTACACCGGCAGCGACGAACGCGGCAGCTTGGCGTTGCGCGACGGGCTGTAGCTGCCCTCGGCGGCATGCACGCCGTCACGGCCGTCAAATACCCAATCCGGCAGCGGGGCGTTGCTCATGCTCTTGCCGGCGACGATGTCATCGGCAATCCACTGCGCGACCTGCTTCCAGCCGGCAGCCTGCCAGGTTTCGAACGGGCCCAGCGACCAGCCGTAGCCCCAGCGGATGGCCAGATCGACGTCGCGCGCGGTCTCGGCGATGTCGGCCAGGTGGTAGGCGCTGTAGTGGAACAGGTCGCGGAAGGTCGCCCACAGGAACTGCGCCTGCGGGTGCTGGCTCTCGCGCAGCTTGGCGAACTTCTCGGCCGGGTTCTTGATCTTCAGGATCTCGACCACTTCCGGTGCGGCGGCGCGATCAGCCGGACGGTAGTCCTGCTTTTCCAGGTCCAGCACCACGATGTCCTTGCCGACCTTGCGGAAGATGCCGGCGCCGGTCTTCTGGCCCAGTGCGCCCTTGGCAATCAGCGCATCCAGCCACTTCGGCGACTTGAAGAACTCATGCCACGGGTCGTTGGGCAGGGTATCGCCCATGGTCTTGATGACGTGGGCCATGGTGTCCAGGCCGACCACGTCGGAGGTGCGGTAGGTGGCCGACTTCGGGCGGCCGACCAGCGGGCCGGTCAGGCCGTCCACTTCGTCGAAGCCCAGGCCGAATTCCTGGGTGTGGTGGATGGTGGACAGGATCGAGAACACACCGATGCGGTTGCCGATGAAGTTCGGGGTGTCCTTGGCGTACACCACGCCCTTGCCCAGGGTAGTGACCAGGAACGCTTCCAGGCCTTCCAGCACGCTGGCGTCGGTGGTGATGGCCGGGATCAGCTCGGCCAGGTGCATGTAGCGCGGCGGGTTGAAGAAATGCACGCCGCAGAAGCGGTGGCGCAGCTGTTCGGGCAGCACGTCGGCCAGCTTGTTGATGCCCAGGCCCGAGGTGTTGGAGGCCAGCACGGCGTGGTCGGCCACGTACGGGGCGATCTTCCTGTACAGGTCCTGCTTCCAGTCCATGCGCTCGGCGATGGCCTCGATGATCAGGTCGCAGTCCTTCAGCTGTTCCAGGCCGGTCTCGTAGTTGGCCGGGGTAATGGCTTCGGCCAGCGACTTGCTGGCCAGCGGCGCCGGGCTCAGCTTGCCGAGGTTGGCGATCGACTTCAGCACGATGCCATCGGCCGGACCTTCCTTGGCAGGCAGGTCGAACAGCACGGTGTCGACGCCGGCATTGGTGAGGTGGGCGGCGATCTGGGCACCCATGACGCCGGCACCCAGCACGGCGGCGCGGCGGACTAGCAGGGAATTGGACATGGTGTAGGGCCTTTGTTGGTCAGCAGTTACTGGGTGGAATCAAGGGAGGCGGGCAGGGCGCTGCCGCTGCGGGCGGCGGCGCGGAATCCGGCCTCGGCGAAATGGATCAGTTCATGGGCGGCATGGGCACGATGCGCCGTTTCGGTGACACCGGCAGGTCGCTTGATCAGCCCGAAATCGGCCATGGCATAGGTCAGCGAGCCAGCGAGGAAATCCAGGCGCCAATAGAGCTCTTCCTTGCTCAGGCCGGGAACGCAGGTGGCAATCGCCTTGCCGAACTCACGCAGCACGTGGCCGTAGTGGTCGGACAGGAACTTGCGCAGGTTGTCGTTCTTTTCAGCGTAGGCACGGGCGATCACGCGGACGAAGGCACCGCCGTTCTGGCGGTCCTGGGCCAGCGCCAGGGCCGGCTCGACGAAGGCGGCCAGCACCGGCCGCAGTTGCCCGGGGTGTTCGTTGCGGGCACGCTCGAGCTGGGCCAGGCGGGCGCCGGTCATCTCGTCCATGCGGCGGCGGAACACCTCGTTGACCAGGTTTTCCTTGGAGCCGAAGTGGTAGTTGACCGCAGCAATGTTGACGTCGGCCTGGCTGGTGACCTGGCGCAGCGAGGTGCCGGCAAAGCCGTGCTGGGCGAACAGCTCCTCGGCGGCGCCGAGGATCCGGTCCTTGGTCGAGAAGTGGGCGGGCTTGGCCATCGGGCGGGCGGACCTTAATCAAACGATTGTTTGATACTAGAACCAGACGGTACCGTATGGCATTTTGCAGTGCAGCAAAATCCTGTCACCCGGTTACAAGGGATTCAGTAGTGCCAGCCCATGGCTGGCAACGCTTGATCCTGAATGGGCAGGCTCCGGGGCTCGAGATCCGGCATCCTGCCTGCCAGCCATGGGCTGGCACTACTGAGCGGGATCTTTTACAATCCGCGCACGTTTATCAGGCTAAGCCCGCGTTTCGACGCGGCTTTTTTTTTGTTACCCTTCGGGCCATCAGCGGCCCGATTCCATTGGAGACATCCCATGGCGCTGGAGCGCACCCTTTCGATCATCAAGCCGGACGCCGTTGCCAAGAACGTCATCGGCGAAATCTACGCCCGCTTCGAAAAGGCCGGCCTGAAGGTCGTGGCCGCCAAGTACAAGCAGCTGTCCCGTCGTGAAGCCGAAGGCTTCTACGCCGTGCACCGCGAGCGTCCGTTCTTCAACGCACTGGTCGAGTTCATGATCTCCGGCCCGGTGATGATCCAGGCCCTGGAAGGCGAGAACGCCGTCCTGGCCCACCGCGACCTGCTGGGCGCCACCAACCCGAAGGAAGCCGCTGCGGGCACCATCCGCGCCGACTTCGCCGAATCCATCGATGCCAATGCCGCCCACGGCTCGGACTCGGTCGAGAATGCCGCGATTGAAATCGCGTACTTCTTCGCCGCCACCGAAGTCGTCTCGCGCTGAGAGTAATGCCGTGAACGAGGTCGTACAGAAAATCGCCATCCAGCCGCTGCCGAAGTCGGCACCCACGGCTGGCAAGCAGAACCTGCTCGACCTCGATCGCGCGGGCCTGGAGAAGTTTTTCGTCGAGGTTCTCGGCGAGAAGAAGTTCCGCGCCCATCAGGTGATGAAGTGGATCCACCATCGCTACGTCACCGAGTTCGATGAGATGACCGACCTCGGCAAGGTCCTGCGCGCCAAGCTGCAGGAGCATGCCGAGGTCCTCGTCCCGAACGTCATCTTCGACAAGCCCTCCGCCGACGGCACCCACAAGTGGCTGCTGGCGATGGGCGTGGATGGCAAGAACGCCATCGAGACCGTGTACATCCCCGACAAGACCCGCGGCACGCTGTGCGTGTCCTCGCAGGTCGGTTGTGGCCTGAACTGCACGTTCTGCTCCACCGCCACCCAGGGCTTCAACCGCAACCTGACCACCGCCGAGATCATCGGCCAGGTGTGGATTGCCGCACGCCACCTGGGCAACGTGCCGCACCAGATGCGCCGCCTCACCAACGTGGTGATGATGGGCATGGGCGAGCCGTTGATGAACTTCGACAACGTCGTGCGTGCCATGAGCGTGATGCGCGACGATCTGGGCTACGGCCTGGCCAACAAGCGCGTGACCCTGTCGACCTCCGGCCTGGTGCCGCAGATCGACCGCCTGTCCGCCGAAAGCGACGTGTCGCTGGCGGTGTCGCTGCATGCGCCGAACGATGAGCTGCGCGAGACCCTCGTGCCGCTCAACAAGAAGTACCCGATCGCCGAGCTGATGGCTTCGTGCGCACGCTACCTGCGCGCCAACAAGCGCCGCGAATCGGTCACCTTCGAATACACCCTGATGAAGGGCATCAACGACCAGCCCGAGCATGCCCGCCAGTTGGCGCGGCTGATGCACCAGTTCGACAACGCGGTGCAGGCCAGGGACTCGGGCAAGGTCAACCTGATCCCGTTCAACCCGTTCCCCGGTACCCGCTACGAGCGCTCGGAAGAAGCGCATATCCGCGCCTTCCAGAAGATCCTGCTCGACAGCAACGTGTTGACCATGGTGCGCCGCACCCGTGGCGACGATATCGACGCTGCGTGTGGCCAGCTCAAGGGCCAGGTGATGGATCGTACCCGCCGCCAGGCCGAGTTCAACAAGACGCTGCAGGCGGGGAAGGGGAGCGATGCCGCGGCCTGACCGCCTGCCGGTGGCCCTGTTCGCAGGCGCGCTGGCATTGGCAGCGGGCGGATGCACGACCACCAGTGAGATTCCGATCGGCCCGGGCGGGGTTGCGCCGATCCACAGCGTCCGCGATGCGCCGGGCGTGCGCCAGAAGTTCCACTACGAGGACCTGCTGGCGCTGGCCGCCCGTGACATGCAGGTGGGCAGCCTGGACGAGGCCGAGCGCAAGGTGCGCCGCGCGTTGAAGCTGCAGCCCAACGGTGTGGACGCGGTGATGCTGCTGGCCGGGGTGGAAGACCGCAGGGGTCGCGAGCAGCAGGCGGGGGATGGCTTCCGCCGCGCTGCAGAGCTGGCACCGCAACGCGGTGACGTTCTCAATAATTACGCGGCATGGTTGTGCCAGCACGGGCACTCGGCCGAATCGCTGGTCTGGTTCGATCGTGCCCTGACGGCCCCGGACTACGCCACGCCCGCCGCTGCCCTGGCCAATGCCGGTGGATGCGCGCTGGATGCTGGCCAGCTTGAACGTGCCGAACGCGACCTGCGCGCCGCCCTTTCCCACGTGCCTGGCAACCCGGTCGCGTTGGAGGCGATGGCCCAGCTGAGCTTCCGTCGCGGCCAGTTCATGGAAGCCCGGGCCTTCGCCGAACGTAGGATTGCGGCTGCACCGGCCACGCGTTCCGTGTTACAACTTGCGTCTGAAATCGAGGCGCGACTGGGTGATCAGGCAGCATCTGATCGCTATCTTCAGCGGATTCGACAG
Organism: Stenotrophomonas sp. 3(2025); assembly: GCF_052665395.1. Lineage (NCBI taxonomy): Bacteria > Pseudomonadati > Pseudomonadota > Gammaproteobacteria > Lysobacterales > Lysobacteraceae > Stenotrophomonas > Stenotrophomonas sp. 3(2025). The sequence goes on from NZ_JBQOIF010000023.1 coordinate 51,853, forward strand.
GAATTTCCGCAGGACGCGGGCTCCTAACTCCAGGGTTGATGCATTGTGATTGATGACCAGACTGTGAGCGATCTCGATACCGTGGCCGGCTGCGGCACCCGCCTGCGCCAGGCCCGTGAGGCCGCCGGACTGACCCTTGAAGACGTCGGCCAGCGCCTGCGCATGCCGGTTCAAGTGGTGAAGTCGCTCGAGCAGGAGCAGTGGCAGAAGCTGGGAGCGCCGGTGTTCGTGCGCGGCCAGCTGCGCAGCTACGCCCGCCTGCTCGGCGTCGATGTCAGCGAACTGCTGGAACAGGCCCAGGTTGGCCCGGTGGTTCCGCCCACCCTGGTCAGCCACACCCACACCCCGCGTGCGCGCCGGATTGCCGAGAATCTTGGCCGCCGTGCGCTGTATGTCGGTATCACCGCCGTGCTGGCAGTCCCGGTCTGGTTCGCCACCCGCGGTCACTTCGATGGCACCGCGCCTTCACCGAGCACCGCCTCGCTGGACGTGATCCCGGCCGCCGTACCGGTTACCCCGGCCGGCCCCGGCTCTGCCGTGCCGGCGCCCGCCGAGGTCGCGGCCGCGCCCGTCGCCAAGCCGGCCGCCACCCCGTACGTCGCCTCGCTGGCCCCGGTGCCGCGCGCTGCGCCGGCCCCTGCCGCCAACCTGGACATGCAGTTCAGCGGTGACAGCTGGGTCGATATCGCCGGCCCCGAGGGCGGTACCGTCGAGAAAGCGCTGATCAAGGCCGGCGAGACCCGCAGCTTCACCCCGGGCCAGGTGACCCGCGTGACCCTGGGCAACGCTTCGGCGGTCCAGGTTCAGCAGAACGGCGCTATCGTCGATCTGACGCCCTACCAGCGAGCCAACGTGGCACGCTTTCAGGTATCCTCTGAAGGCTCCGTTGTCCCGGTTTCGCACTGAGACACGGTTTCACCACCTTCGATAATCCCAATGGTCCCTCCCGATGGGCGGGGCGAGAGTACGCATGGCGATCGACGATCTGCTCGACGAGCACGAACAAAGTGAACGCGTCCGCAGCTGGCTGCGGAAGAATGGCGCCAGCATCCTCGGTGGCGTAGTCATCGCCATCGGTGCCATTGCCGGCTGGCAGTGGTACCAGAAGGATCAGGGCGGCAAGCTGGCTTCGGCCAATGTCGAGTACCAGAAGGCCCTGGTGGGCCTGCAGCAGAACAAGCTCGACGACGCTGCGAAGGCGGTCAAGGCGCTGGAAGCTGGCCCGTCCAGCATCTACGGCGACCTGGCGGCGCTGCAGCTGGCCAAGGCCCAGGTCGATGCGGGCAAGAATGAAGAAGCGCTGGCCACCCTGCGCGCGGTGAAGGTCGACGGCGACCTGCAGCGCGTGGTCGACCAGCGCGTGGCACGCCTGCTGGTGGCAACCGGCAAGGGCGATGAAGCGATCAAGCTGCTGGGCAGCGCCACCGACAGCAGCAGCCTGGAAATCCATGGCGATGCGCTGATGGCGCAGGGCAAGCGTGACGCCGCCCGCGAACAGTATGAGAAGGCGCTGAAAACGCTGGACGTGGCAGCGCCGCAGCGGCGACTGCTGGAAACCAAGGTTATGGACGCCGGCGGCACCGTCGCCGCCCCTGCGGAGTCGGTTTGATGAGTCAGAAGGTCATGATCACCCGCGTCGCCTCCGTGCTGCTGCTCGGCATGGCACTGTCCGGTTGCAGCACCATGAAGGGCTGGTTCGCCGGCAAGGACGCAGCAGCGAAGAAGGCACAGGAGCCGGCCGAACTGGTCAAGTTCGAGCCGACCCTGAAGGTCAACAAGGCCTGGTCGGTCAACCTGGGCAAAGGCGAGCGCCGCATCGGCGTGCGCCAGGGCCCGGCAGTGGCCAATGGCCACGTGTTCGCAGCGGCGATCACCGGTGGCGTGCACGCCATCGACCTGCAGACCGGCAAGAAGGTCTGGACCTGGGAGCCGAAGAAGGAAAAGAAGAAGGCCAAGCTGCGGCTGTCCGGTGGTCCGGGCGTCGGCGAGAACCTGGTGGTCATCGGTACCCTCGATGGCCAGGTGATCGCGCTGGACATCAACGATGGCAGCGAGAAGTGGCGCGCACGCGTGCCCAACGAAGTGATCGCCGCGCCGGCCATTGCCCAGGGCATGGTCTTCGTGCGCAGCAATGACGGTCGCGTCACCGCGTTCGACGCCGGCAACGGCACCCAGAAGTGGTTCAACCCCAGCGAGCTGCCGGCGCTGACCGTGCGTGGCAACGCGCCGGTGGTGGCTGGTCCGGGCGTGCTGTTCATCGGCAAGGACGAGGGCGGTGTCGCTGCGCTGGCCATGCAGGACGGCCGCACGCTGTGGGACCAGAACGTGGGCAGCGGCGAAGGCCGTACCGAGCTGGACCGCATGGCCGACGTCGATGGCGCCCCGGTGCTCGACGGCAACACGCTGTTCGTGAGCAGCTTCAAGAACCAGACCATGGCCATCGAAGGCCCGACCGGTCGCCCGCTGTGGGCGCGCGACCACGGCGGTGCCGGCGGCGTGGCGGTGTCTTCGGGCAATGTTTTCGTTACCGACAACAAGGGCGGCGTGTTCGGCCTGGACAAGGCCAGCGGCGCGGCGATGTGGTCGCAGACCGCACTGGCCCGGCGCTCGCTGACCGGCCCGGCGCTGCACGGCGACTACGTGGTGGTCGGTGACTACAAGGGATACCTGCATTGGCTGCAGGCCTCCGATGGCGCGATGGCGGCGCGGGCGAAAAGCGGCGGTGATGCGCTTCTGGCCCAGCCAATCGTCGTCGATGGAGTGCTGCTGGTGCAGAACGTTGATGGCAAGCTGACCGCATTCCGGTTGGCAAATTAATACGGAGTAATCGCGATGCTGCCTTTGGTCGCCCTGGTTGGACGGCCGAATGTCGGCAAGTCGACCATATTCAATGCACTGACCCGTACACGTGACGCCCTGGTCCATGACCAGCCCGGCGTCACCCGGGACCGCAACTATGGCGTCTGCCGGCTTGACGAGGACAACCATTTCCTCGTCGTCGATACCGGCGGCATCGCAGAGGAAGAAGAAGGCCTGGCTGGCGCTACCACGCGCCAGGCCCGTGCTGCCGCTGGCGAAGCTGACCTGATCCTGTTCGTCGTCGATGCCCGCGAGGGCACCTCGGCGATGGACGATGAGATCCTGGCCTGGCTGCGCAAGCTGTCGCGCCCGACGCTGCTGCTGATCAACAAGATCGACGGCACCGACGAGGACACCGTGCGTTCGGAGTTCGCCCGCTACGGCTTCAGCGAGATGCTGACCGTGTCGGCTGCCCACCGCCAGGGCCTGGACGACCTGTTGGACGAGGTCATCCAGCGCCTGCCGGAAGAGGGCAGCGGTGAAGAGCTGGACAACGATCCGAACCGCATCCGCATCGCCTTCGTCGGTCGCCCCAACGTGGGCAAGTCGACCCTGGTCAACCGCATCCTCGGCGAAGAGCGCATGATCGCCTCGGACGTGCCGGGCACCACCCGCGATTCGATCTCGGTGGACCTGGAGCGTGACGGCCGCGAGTACCGCCTGATCGACACCGCCGGCCTGCGTCGCCGTTCGCGCGTGGACGAGGTCGTCGAGAAGTTCTCGGTGGTCAAGACCATGCAGTCGATCGAGCAGTGTCAGGTGGCCGTGCTGATGCTTGATGCCACCGAAGGCGTGACCGACCAGGACGCCACCGTGCTCGGCGCCGTGCTGGATGCCGGCCGCGCGCTGGTGATCGCGATCAACAAGTGGGACGGCCTGACTGACTACCAGCGTGAGCAGGCCGAAACGATGCTGTCGCTGCGCTTGGGCTTCGTGCCGTGGGCCGAATCGGTGCGCATCTCGGCCAAGCATGGCTCGGGCCTGCGCGAGCTGTTCCGTGCGGTGCACCGTGCGCACGAATCGGCGAACAAGACCTTCACCACCAGCGAAGTGAACAAGGCGCTGGAAGTGGCCTACGAGACCAACCCGCCGCCGACCATCCGCGGCCACGTCTCCAAGCTGCGTTACGTGCACCCGGCCGGCGCCAACCCGCCGACCTTCATCGTGCACGGCACCCGCCTGAAGGAACTGCAGGAGTCGTACAAGCGCTACCTGGAGAACTTCTTCCGCAAGCGCTTCAAGCTGATCGGTACGCCAGTGCAGTTCATCTTCCGCGAGGGTGCCAACCCGTACGAAGGCAAGAAGAACGTGCTGACCGAACGGCAGGTCAAGGCCAAGCGGCGCTTGATGAAGCACGTCAAGGGCAAGTGATCCACGAGAGGCGGCCGCAGGGCCGCCTTCTCGTTTGCGGTAGTGCCGGCCGCTGGCCGGCAACCTCAGCCAGGCAGCCCCGGCACCGGAATCCGATAGACCACCGACGCAAACTTCGCGCTCTGCTCGGTGCCGACCACCTGGCCGCCCAGTGCTTCGGCAATCCGCCGGCTGGCCACGTTGTCCACCGCCACCGGGTAGCGATAGGCGACCGCAGCGAGCCGTTCCGCGCACCAGTGGACGACGGCGCGCACTGCCTCGCGGCCGTAGCCCTGTCCGTGCTCGCGCTCGCTTATCCAGATGCCAAGCTCGGGTTCGCCCTCGGTAGCGCGGTGCACGGCGGCGATGCCCACAAAGCGTCCGTCCTGCAGATGCCGGATCACGAACGTGTATTCCGCGCCTTCCTCGATCAGGCGCAGCCATTCCTGGCCGATCGTTTCGAATGCCGCAAAAGAGTCCGGCGGATCGAATGCCATGAAGCGGGTCAGCGTTGGCGTGATGCCGGCGAAGACCTCGGGGCCGTCGGCGCATGAGAACGGCCGGAGCACCAGGTGCTCGGTCTGTACGGGATTGATCGATGGTTTCACCGCCCAGAGGGTCCTACGCGCCGTCGGCTCCGTCAACATGGGGCCCGGCTCTACAATGGACGCCATGAGCATTCCAGAGCTTTCCCCCGAGCGGGCGCGCGCGCGCGTGGCCCATGGTGCGGTGCTGATCGACGTGCGCGAGGCGCACGAGCGGGCCGGCGGCATGGCCGAGGGCGCGCGTGGCGTGGCCAAGGCTGAACTCCTGGACGACCCCGCCGCACACCTGCCGCTGCCGGAACAGGAAATCCTGCTGATCTGCCAGAGCGGCAAGCGCTCGGCCGATGCGGCGCAAGCGCTGCTGGATGCGGGCTATACGAACGTGAGCTCCGTTGCCGGCGGCACCGTGGCCTGGCGCGAGCAGGCGCTGCCGCTGGTGCAGCCACTGACCAGCGCCACCGACCGCGATTTCTACGACCGCTATTCGCGTCACCTGCTGCTGCCGCAGGTGGGTGAGGCTGGCCAGCGCCGCCTGCAGCAGGCGCGGGTGCTGGTGCTGGGCGCGGGTGGCCTGGGCGCGCCGGCTGGCTTCTACCTGGCGGCCGCCGGGGTAGGCCACCTGCGCTTCGCCGACCACGACCGTGTCGAGCGCAGCAACCTGCACCGGCAGATCGTGCATACCGAGGCCAGCGTCGGCCAGCTGAAGGTTGATTCGGCACGTGAGCGGCTGCTGGCGTTGAACCCGTCCATCGAGGTCGAGGCCGTGCCCGAGCGGGTCACCTCGGAGAACGTGGACCGCCTGCTGCAGGATGTTGACGTGGTGCTGGACGGTTCGGACAACTTCCCGCTGCGCTACCTGCTCAACGACGCCTGCATCAAGCACGCCACGCCGATGGTCTACGCCGCCATCGAGCGTTTCGATGGCCAGGTGAGCGTGTTCGATGCCGGCCGCCAGCGCGGCGAGGCGCCGTGCTATCGCTGCCTGTTCCCGGAGCCGCCGCCGCCGGAGTTCGCGCCCAACTGTTCCGAGGCCGGGGTGCTGGGCGTGCTGCCCGGGCTGGCGGGTGTGCTGCAGGCCACCGAGGTGCTGAAGCTGCTGCTGGGCATCGGCGAACCGTTGGTGGGGCGCCTGCTGCGCTTTGACGCGCTCGGCATGCGCTTCCGCGAGACCCGCATCAGCCCCGACCCGCAGTGCGCGGTGTGCGCGCCGGGCGTGCCGTTCCCGGGGTACATCGATTACGCCGCGTTCTGTCGGGGCGGGTGAACCCGGTAGCGCCGGGCCATGCCCGGCGAGCGCAGCGGCGCGCGCAGGTACAGCCGCCGGGCATGGCCCGGCGCTACCGGTTATGGTTTCGGGATGATGCCCGGGGCCACTCCCGCTATCGTTCCATCTCCAAGACAATAAAACGCAACACACGTGCTATTGCCGTCATCGGTGTTGCTCTATCGTTGAGGCCGATTTCGATTTACGGGGAACCCACCGCATGGCGGTAGAAGCAGCGACCAGCGAGCTGGTCAAGGTCGTCGCCCTGTTGGGCGCAGCGGTGGTAATGGTGCCGCTGTTCCGTCGGCTCGGCCTGGGCTCGGTGCTGGGCTACTTCGCCGCCGGCCTGGCGATCGGCCCGTTCGGGCTGGGCTGGTTCTCCGACCCGCAGGCGATCCTGCATACCGCCGAACTCGGCGTGGTCATGTTCCTGTTCGTCATCGGCCTGGAAATGCGGCCCTCGCACCTGTGGAGCTTGCGCAAGGAAATCTTCGGGCTGGGCACGCTGCAGATCGTCACCTGCGCGCTGGTGCTGACCAGCATCGCCAAGCTGTTCGGGCTGCCGTGGCAGATCGCCTTCATCGGCGCCACCGGTTTCGTGCTGACGTCCACTGCGGTGGTGATGCAGCTGCTGGCCGAGCGTGGCGACATCGCGCTGCCGTCGGGGCAGAAGATCGTCTCGATCCTGCTGTTCGAGGACCTGCTGATCGTGCCGTTGCTGGCGCTGGTCGCGTGGATGGCACCGGCTGCCGGCAGTGCCGATGGCGAGGGCTCGCGCTGGATGTCGGTGGCGATCGGCGTGGGCGCCATCGTCGGCCTGGTGCTGGTCGGCCGCTTCCTGCTCAATCCGCTGTTCCGCGTGCTGGCCGAGTCGAAAGCGCGCGAAGTGATGACCGCCGCCGCGCTGCTGGTGGTGCTGGGCGCGGCGCTGCTGATGCAGCTGTCCGGGTTGTCGATGGCGATGGGCGCGTTCCTGGCGGGCGTGCTGCTGAGCGAATCGACCTTCCGCCACCAGATCGAAGCAGACATCGAACCGTTCCGCGGCATCCTGCTGGGCCTGTTCTTCCTCAGCGTGGGCATGGCGCTGGACCTGGGCGTGGTGGCCGGCAACTGGCCGATGATCCTCGGCCTGGTAGTGGCGCTGATGGCGGCCAAGGCGCTGTGCATCTACGTGGTTGCGCGGTTGATGGGCAGTGACCACGCGCAGGCGCTGGACCGTGGCGTGCTGATGGCGCAGGGCGGCGAATTCGCCTTCGTGCTGTTCTCGGCCGCAGCCAGTGCTGGGGTGATCAGCCTGGACATCAATGCCAACTTCACTGCCGTGGTGGTGCTGTCGATGGCGCTGACGCCGCTGGTGGTGCTGGTCTACAAGCGCGTGGCGCCTACGCCGACCGTAAGTCTGGAAGGCGTGGATACCGCCGATGGCCTGTCCGGCAGCGTGTTGCTGATCGGCTTCGGCCGCTTTGGCCAGGTGGCCAGCCAGTCGCTGCTGGCCCGCGACGTGGACGTGACCATCATCGACAACGATGTGGAGATGATCCACAACGCCGAGCGCTTCGGTTTCAAGATCTATTACGGCGACGGCACCCGGCTGGACGTGCTGCATGCTTCTGGCGCGGGCAGTGCACGGGCGATTGCGGTGTGCGTGAACAATGCCGAGGATGCCGACCGCATCGTCGAACTGGTGGCCCATCAATTCCCGCAGGCCAAGCTGCTGGTGCGCTCGTTCGACCGCGAACATTCGCTGCGGCTGATCCATGCCGGCGTGGACTTCCAGATCCGCGAAACCTTCGAGTCGGCACTGCTGTTCGGGCAGGCGGCACTGGTGGAACTGGGCGCGGACGAAGACGATGCGCGCGAGATTGCCGAGCAGATCCGCGAGCGCGATGCCGAGCGCTTCGAACTGGAAATGGCCGGTGGCAGCCTGAGGGCCGGCGCGCACATGGTGTTCGGCAGCGCGCTGCCCGGTGTGCCGACGCCGACGCCGTTTACCGCGCCCAAGCGCAAGGCACGCACGCTCAATGCGGATGAAGTGCCGGAAGAAGAAGAGGAATGACCGTCACGCGCCGCGCTTCGCGCTCGCCGGGCATGGCCCGGCGCTACCGGGGCGTCGCGCGATTCGGTGGGTAGCGCCGGGCGACGCCCGGCGAGCACAGCGGGCGCAGCAATCCGGTAGCGCCGGGCCATGCCCGGCGAGCGCAGCGGGCGCAGCAATCCGGTATCGCCGGGCCATGCCCGGCGAGCGCAGCGGGCGCAGCAATCCGGTAGCGCCGGGCCATGCCCGGCGAGCGCAGCGGGCGCAGCAATCCGGTAGCGCTGGGCCATGCCCGGCGAGCGCAGCGGTGGGCGAGGGGGCGTGAATCGGGGACAATAGCGTCCCCGCCGCCCCACGCCCGCACCCGATGACCGACTCCGCCCCCCAGCTTCCTGCCCGCATCCTCGATGGCCGCCGTATCGCCGAGGACCTGCTCGACAGCCTGAAGGTGCGGGTCGACGCCCGTGTCGCCGCCGGTGGCAGCCGCCCGGGCCTGGCCGTGGTGCTGGTGGGGGGCGACCCGGCCTCGACCGTGTACGTGCGCAACAAGCGCCGCGCAGCCGAGAAGGTGGGCATCGAAGCCTATGACTACGACCTGCCGGCCGGCACCACCGAGGCCGAGCTGCTCGACCTGATCGACCAGCTCAACGCCGACCCGAAGATCAACGGGATCCTGATCCAGCTGCCGCTGCCGGGCATTCCCGATGCGCGCCGGCTGATCCAGCGCATCGACCCGCGCAAGGACGTGGACGGCTTCCATCCGGAAAACGTCGGCCATCTGGCCCTGCGCGAGTTCGGCCTGCGCCCGTGCACCCCGCGCGGCATCACCACGCTGCTGGGCCACACCGACCAACCGGTGCGCGGCCGCAACGCCACCATCGTCGGCGTCAGCAACCACGTTGGCCGGCCGATGGGCCTGGAGCTGCTGATTGCCGGCTGCACCGTGACCAGCTGCCACAAGTTCACCCCCAAGGACGTGCTGGAACAGGCCGTGCGCAACGCCGACATCCTGGTGGTGGCGGTGGGCCGGCCGGGCATCGTGCCGGGCGAGTGGGTGAAGCCGGGCGCGGTGGTGATCGACGTTGGCATCAACCGCCTGGATGACGGCCGGTTGGTGGGCGATGTCGGGTTCGAGGCCGCAGCGCAGCGGGCGAGCTGGATCACCCCGGTGCCGGGTGGAGTAGGCCCGATGACCGTGGCCACGCTGATGCAGAACACGTTGGAAGCGGCGGAAGCCGGGAACTGACCGCGCCTGGGACTGTTCTTCCGTGGATGGGTGTCTTTTGTAGGGTGGGTGTCTTTTGTGGGTGGGTGCCGACCGTTGGTCGGCACAATGCCAGAAGGTGGGATTCCTGCTGGGGTATGGGTGTCTGATGGACAGTGCGGACCAACGGTCCGCACCCACCAAGGGCGGAGTGCACCCACCAAGGGCGGAGGTCCTGAACAGATCTTCGCCCGCGCGACACTGCGTCGCATCTACCCCCTGCCACAGGCCGCGAAAACAGGGTAAAATGTCGCGCTTCCCCACATCTCGGGTATGCCGATGCTGCGCATCCAGGCTGAAGCACTCACTTACGACGACGTCTCGCTCGTCCCCGCTCATTCGACCATCCTGCCCAAGGACGTCAACCTCGAAACGCGGTTGACGCGCGACCTGAAGCTCAAGCTTCCGATCCTGTCGGCCGCCATGGATACCGTCACCGAAGCACGCCTGGCCATCGCCATGGCACAGCTGGGTGGCATGGGCATCATCCACAAGAACCTGAGCGTGGAGCAGCAGGCCGCCGAAGTGGCCAAGGTCAAGAAGTTCGAGGCCGGCGTCATCCGCGACCCGATCACCGTCGGCCCGGAAACCACCATCCGCGACGTGCTGGCCCTGACCCAGGCACACAACATCTCCGGCGTGCCGGTGGTGGGCAGCGACGGCCTGCTGGCCGGCATCGTGACCCATCGCGACATGCGCTTCGAGACCGAGCTGGACGATCCGGTCCGCCACATCATGACCAAGAAGGATCGCCTGATCACGGTCAAGGAAGGCGCCGCGTCTGATGAGGTGCTGCAGCTGCTGCACCGCAACCGCATCGAAAAGGTGCTGGTGGTCAACGATGATTTCGCCCTGCGTGGCCTGATCACCGTCAAGGACATCCAGAAGAACACCGACTTCCCGAACGCTGCCAAGGACATCGCCACCCGCCTGCTGGTCGGCGCGGCCGTCGGCGTGGGCGGCGATACCGACCGCCGCGTGGAAGCGCTGGTGGCTGCCGGCGTGGACGTGATCGTGGTCGATACCGCGCACGGCCATTCGCAGGGCGTGCTGGACCGCGTCAGCTGGGTCAAGAAGAACTTCCCGAACGTGCAGGTCATCGGCGGCAACATCTGCACCGGTGAAGCCGCGCTGGCGCTGCTGGACAGCGGCGCGGACGCAGTGAAGGTGGGCATCGGCCCGGGCTCGATCTGCACCACCCGCGTGGTGGCAGGCGTGGGCGTGCCGCAGATCACCGCGATCGACCTGGTGGCCGAAGCGCTGCAGGACCGCATCCCGCTGATCGCCGACGGTGGCATTCGCTACTCCGGCGACATCGGCAAGGCACTGGCCGCCGGTGCCTCCACCATCATGATTGGTGGCCTGCTGGCCGGTACCGAGGAATCGCCGGGCGAAACCGAGCTGTTCCAGGGCCGTTCGTACAAGAGCTACCGCGGCATGGGCTCGCTGGCTGCGATGGAGAAGGGGTCCAAGGACCGCTACTTCCAGGACGCCGCCACCGCCGACAAGCTGGTGCCCGAAGGCATTGAAGGCCGCGTGCCGTACCGCGGCCCGGTGGGCGGCATCATCCACCAGCTGATGGGCGGCCTGCGCGCCACCATGGGCTACGTGGGTTGCGCCACCGTCGAGGACATGCGCAGCAAGCCCAAGTTCGTGAAGATCAGCGGCGCCGGCCAGCGTGAGAGCCACGTCCACGACGTGACGATCACCAAAGAGCCGCCGAACTACCGCTCCTGATGCGATTCCGCACCGTCCTTGCGGTCACGAGCAGCCTGCTGATGGCAGGCTGCTCGTTGTCCGAACCGCCGCCGCGCTCCGGGTCTCCGGGCGCGGCGGTTTCGCAATTGCAGGACGTGCAGGCGTGTTCAACGGCATTTTCGCTGCCCGCCGGATGGCGCGTGCAGCCGCTGGGCGAAGAGCGTTGGATGCTGCACGGCACCGGCGCGCGCCCGCTGCAGGTAACACTGCAGTGCCAAACGTTTTCGCTCGATGGGCCTGCCGACCCGGTGCTGGAGCCCGTGCTGGGCCCGCTGGATACGGCGGCCATGAATGCCAAGCGCATCTACTGGGGCACGCCCACCGAGCCGCGCCATCAGGCAGTGGCAATCGAACGGCGCTGGATGGAAGGCTCGGAAGTGCAGGAAGCGGTCGAGCTGCCACGCATGGTCGAAGATCCGGCCGGTGCGCCGCACGCGCTGCTGATGCTGCGCTGGGACGAGGCAGATGCCTCACATATTCAACAACGCGAGGCACTCATCGCCTCGTTGACGCAGAGCCTTGAAGCTTCAGGCGCAGCGAAGAACACCACTGGAACGGCACCATGACCAACATCCATAACGACAAGATCCTCATCCTCGATTTCGGCGCGCAGTACACGCAGCTGATCGCCCGCCGCATCCGCGAGCTGGGCGTCTACTGCGAAATCTGGGCGTGGGACCACAACCCGGAGGAGATCGCCGGCTTCGGCGCCAAGGGCATCATCCTGTCCGGTGGCCCGGAATCGACCACGCTGCCGGGCGCGCCCGCCGCGCCGCAGGAAGTGTTCGACAGCGGCCTGCCGATCTTCGGCATCTGCTACGGCATGCAGACCCTGGCCGCGCAGCTGGGCGGTGCCACCGAAGCGGCTGACCAGCGCGAGTTCGGCCACGCCGAAGTGAACGTGATAAACCCGGACGCGCTGTTCAAGGGCCTGAGCGACCACGGCGGCGAGCCGAAGCTGAATGTCTGGATGAGCCACGGCGACCACGTTTCCGTTGCGCCGCCGGGCTTCACCATCACCGCCACCACCGACCGCATTCCGGTGGCCGCCATGGCCAACGAAGAAAAGCGCTGGTACGGCGTGCAGTTCCACCCGGAAGTGACCCACACCTTGCAGGGTCAGGCGCTGCTGCGCCGCTTCGTGGTGGACGTGTGCGGCTGCCAGACCCTGTGGACCGCCGCCAACATCATTGACGACCAGATCGCCCGTGTGCGCGAACAGGTGGGCGATGACGAAGTGATCCTGGGCCTGTCCGGCGGCGTCGATTCGTCCGTGGTGGCTGCGCTGCTGCACAAGGCCATCGGCGAGAAGCTGACCTGCGTGTTCGTGGACACCGGCCTGCTGCGCTGGCAGGAAGGCGACCAGGTGATGGCGATGTTTGCCGAGCACATGGGCGTGAAGGTGGTGCGCGTGAATGCCGCCGACCGTTACTTCAGCGCGCTGGAAGGCGTGAGCGACCCGGAAGCCAAGCGCAAGATCATCGGCAACCTGTTCGTTGAGATCTTCGACGAAGAGTCGAACAAGCTGAAGAACGCCAAGTGGCTGGCGCAGGGCACCATCTACCCGGACGTGATCGAGTCGGCCGGCAGCAAGACCGGCAAGGCGCATGTGATCAAGAGCCACCACAACGTGGGTGGCCTGCCGGAGCACATGAAGCTGGGCCTGGTGGAGCCGCTGCGCGAGCTGTTCAAGGACGAAGTGCGCCGCCTGGGCGTTGAACTGGGCCTGCCGCGCACCATGGTCTACCGCCATCCGTTCCCGGGCCCGGGCCTGGGCGTGCGTATCCTGGGCGAAGTGAAGCGCGAGTACGCCGAACTGCTGGCCAAGGCCGATGCCATCTTCATTGATGAGCTGCGCAAGGCGGATCTGTACGACAAGACCAGCCAGGCGTTTGCCGTGTTCCTGCCGGTGAAGTCGGTGGGCGTGGTGGGCGACGCGCGTGCGTATGAGTGGGTGATTGCGCTGCGGGCCGTGGAGACGATTGACTTCATGACGGCACATTGGGCGCATCTGCCGTATGAGTTCCTGGGGACGGTGAGTAACCGGATCATCAATGAGTTGCGGGGGGTGTCGCGGGTTGTCTATGACATCTCGGGGAAGCCGCCGGCGACTATTGAGTGGGAATGAGTTGAAAGAACGAGGGCGCCGAGAGGCGCCCTTGTTGTTGAATTGATTCACATCTCTCAGTTATAGATCAACTTTGGTGTTTGCTGAGGGACGAGAGCTGGTGAGGCGCTTCGATTAGTGCCGAAAAGCGAGGCGGGTTCGGACAACTAGTGCCCACTTGATCTCCAACGGTCGCCTATGTTCATGACTGCTATGGACCGGAACTCGACTCGCGTCTTGTTTGGAACCTTGACGTTCGGTGTCGGCGATAGAACGCTATGCGACTCAGAATGGATATCTACACTTCTACCCGCTCGAGTTTGCAACGGTTGCTGGGCTTGCCGATGGGCTCGGTCACGTGCTGGCTTGTTAGACGAATCCTGACACCCTAAGATCGAGCTGTCCTGCGGGGGCGTGGTGCTCCTTGGGTTGGTCGTATAACCGGATCCATTGGTCCGCCTATTAAGTATATGCCCCCCTATGTCAGTTACGCCTTGGTCACAGGAAGATTTCCGTCTGGTAATTGGCTCTTCCGTCATCGACTTCGATCCGAGGAAGGAGTGCGAGAATCGAGCTAAACATAAGTACTCCTTGGCTAGTGAAATCGACATTTTTCAGAGGCTGCTACTGCCCGTCGTTTCAAGCCCTATATGCACCCGCAATGCCTCAACCCAGACGGAGCGACGCCATGAACACCTTGCCGTCGACAGTGACGGAAAAGTCGTTTTATCGTTATCACCATTCGCAATGACAAAACAATCCGCGTCATCTCCCTCTGCCGCGCAAGTGATGACGAGCGTGTACTGTTCCAGCAGGTAACTGGATATGCGCAGGTGGATCGCGCCTGATGGCTAGTTCAAGCCCAAGCGGTCAGGTTCGCGGCTTAAATCAAGTGCTAGAGCTAAATAAGGGGGGGTGATGGTAAAAATTATACAGCGGCGATTCGAAGAGCTGTCCGAGCAGCTTTCAAGCCTTGCAGATACCATGCAGGTCAAGCATAGCGAGTATTCTGGTCCTTATGAGGAAGTCGATTCAGAGCAATTTCTCAATTGGCGCGTCAAGGCTCGGAGCTTGATCGGTAACGCTTGCGGTCGGGAGTCCGAACACTACAAGTCCTTTATTGTGGCCGAAGAGCCCAATTCATACTCCGGCAACTACGAGAACCTAAAGGATCTGCGAGCCGTGTTCACTGCTGCGCGGGAGGATTTCGAAGGAGGCTATCTCTTTTCAGTTAGGAGCTTGGTTCAGGCTGAAATTGCGGACTCCGAGCTGGAGCAAGCCAGAGAGTTGAATAGTTCGGGTTACACATCTGCAGCGGCTGTAGTTGCAGGCGTGGTTCTGGAGACAATGCTGCGTACGCTATGCGATTCGCTGAGCCTTTCGCACGGTAAGCTGGACAAAATGAACGCTGATCTCGTTAAGGCTGGCCGCTACAACAGTCTTACGCAAAAGCGGATTACCGCCTTAGCAGCGATCCGTAACAGCGCTGCTCATGGGAAGGTCACCGAGTTCACTGCTGCCGATGTCTCCGCAATGATTGCCGACGTCGAGCGATTTGCCCAGCAACTATTGCCGTGATTTCAGTAACCGTCGAGGGTCGCTGTTTCTTGAGGATGGCTTTGTTTTGCAGGGTGACGTGATTTCAGATCTTAACGTTTGCTATTGGTGCGTGGCAGCTAAAGTTAACGAGTTACACAAGTTAAGTTGCAGTTGCTGACACTGTGAACGATCACCTCCATGTGCGGGGTGTTATCCGATCAATATGATATGCCTCCGATTCAAAGGTTGCTTCGAAGTTGCGGCTAATGCACTGGCTAAAACAGAGGGTGCTGTTCTGGAATGCATGCATCGCTTTTTGCAGCTAAACGTAAAGGAATACAGAAGGTCATGAGAAGATCGATCAATTTAATATCCTTGGTGCAAGCAAAAGAATTTCTTGGGCCGACTACCTATGATAAATATCTTGGTCGGCATGGTATCGCTATGCGCAATGATGAAATTTCGGATCTGCGTTCGATGATTGAAGAATTGCGTGCCGATTGCCCTGGCGGTCAAATATTTGACGGGTACCATGTGGGCTATGAGATACCGCAAATTGGCAAGGAGTTTGATCTATTAAGGTTTGGTGATAACTATAGCGTCAATTTGGAGGTTAAGTCTGATTGCGATCTGCATAAGATGCAGCGACAGCTTTTGCGTAACAAATACTATCTAAGTTATCTTGAGGTGAAGTTCTACTTTGTATCTTACTCATCAGCTGCCGGTAAATTTTTCGCGCTCGATGATGAGGGGATTCTCATTGAAGTGACTGCTTCTGATGTCAGCAATTTGCTTTCATCCCAGGTGGTGGAAGATAGGTTGCCAATAGATGAGCGCTTTAATCCATCTAATTATCTAGTATCACCGTTCAACTCCCCTGGAAAATTCTTGTCGGGTCAGTACTTTTTGACTGGTCAGCAGGAGGATGTACGGCGTCAAGTATTCGCATTGCTTGACGGAAATTCGCCCAGTGTCTTCATTGCGCTGACAGGTGCCGCTGGTACAGGGAAGACTTTGCTAGCCTACGATATCGTTAAAAAAAAGATCCGGACTGCGCTTGTCGTCCATTGCGGAAAGCTTAACGACGGACATGCTGCATTAATAAATGAAGGGTGGCGAATAATATCAATTCGAGATCTGGCTCGTGAGAATCTGGGCGATTTTGATTGTATCTTGCTCGACGAGGCTCAGCGAATTAGGCCGGCACAGTTCACAAGTGTCGTCGAGGGGGTTGTGGCGAATGGCGGTCGTTGCATCTTCTCTTATGATCGCTCACAGACGCTAGCTGATCATGAGACTATGAGCGATATTGGTTCAATGATCGAATCCATTCGGGGTATTTCGAAATTCTCTTTATCAGAGAAGATTCGCACCAATAAGGAAATCGCAAGCTTCATAAAAGCCTTTGTGAGGAAGAATAGGGGGATCAAGATTCCCGATTCCGGTAACATTCAGTTGATATATTTCAATAACAATGAAGATGCTATCCGTCACGTTACTTCTTTGAATGAGTGTGACTGGAAAGTGATAAAATTTACTCCGTCACAGTATAATCGTGAGCATCATTCAACCTATTCAAGTGGAGTCTTGACAACTTCCCATGATGTCATCGGGCAGGAGTTTGATGGAGTGGTTGTTATGGTTGATGCGTTTTTTGATTACAATGAGGAAGGTACGCTTGTATACGGGGGTGGTGCATATTACCAGCCTGCTAAAATGATTTTTCAGAATATGACTCGTGCGAGAAGTAGGCTTCAAGTTATTATTATAAATAACCAGCGGATGCTCGATGCATGCATGAATATCTTCCTCTGATCCGCTCCTCGGCGACTGGGTGTCCTTTGTAAGTTTGTCTGTGTTGGGTCGGTTACTCCGACCTAACCTCCCGACAAGCCCACTCAGCCAATCCCCGGCAAGCCAGAAACAGGCCATCCACAACCCCCTCATCCAAATGCCGCTCTGGCTCCGCTGCCACCCGGCAGCGGTCGGCCGAATGCAACACCTCCAGCACCGTCAGCAGCCCCACCAACGCTCGCTCGGTTCTCGCCAGGCTCACGCGGCGGCCGGGTGACACATCGTTCTCCGGCCAGGGCAGGCCATCGGCGCCCTCGCAACCGCGCATGCGCTTGAGAATGCCCAAGAAGGTGCTCAGGTCCGGCAGTGGGGTGTCGTCGTTGATGGGCTCAACAGCGGCGTACGAGGAGAAGGTGTCGGATTCGTTCATGGCGTCGGCTTCCGTAGCTGTGCTTAACAGCGCCACCGCGTAAGCGGGGTGGCGGACGGTGCGGGTTCCAAACCGGGATGAAGTAGCGTCATAGACCGGCGGGCCCGAAAGCCCCCACGCACCGCCCGCCATAGGCCGACGGATTGCCCGCCGGCACCGGTTAAGGACGGTGCCGACGGGCAAGCGTAAACAACTGACGCGAACATCATCACGGGTTTGGACGCCCGGCCACCCGTTGTCGGTGGCGCGCCATGGTGTTTACGCCGTCGCTTCGAATGCAAATTGAAATTTGCGAAGAAATCGCGCGATTCGAGAGCGAAGAACTATTGTTGCACGCGCCCTTCGTGCAGCACGCGACGCCACAAGACGCATTCGCGCAGCCGCTATGTTGATTGCGAATCAAAGTGGCGCAATCGCCCGTGCCACAAGCGAATAGTGCGATGGCCTTCTTTGCAACAGTTCTTAGTCGGCCTCGGCAGGGAGCGGCGCCGGATCAGCCGCGTGGTCCGAAAATCGGTTCAAACCCGACACCGCAAGAAGGCATCGCATCCTTAGCCGATGGCGTCCTCAACCACCGCCGCATTCCCCACCAGCAACTCAATCATCGCCCGTGCCGCCGCCGACTGACGCCGATGCGGCGCATAGATCACCGAAAACGGTCGCGACCGCCCCCGCAACCGCGGCAGCACCTCAACTAGCTCCCCACGCTGCAACCGCTCGCGCACGATGAACTCATAGCTCTGGCAGATGCCGATGCCCTGTTCGGCCAGCGACACCACGCCCAGCACATCGTCAGAGGTCTCGATGGACGAACGCGGCAGCCAGTCCACGTCGCGCGCGCCGTCGCGGAAGATCCAAGGCGCCAGCCGGCCGGTGCGCGGCATCACGAAGGGCAGGCACAGGTGCTGCTGCAGATCGTCCAGCGTCTGCGGCGTGCCGCGGCGCTGCAGGTAGTCCGGCGCTGCCATCAGCAGCAGCGGCGCATCTTCCAGTTTGCGCGCCACCAGCCCGCTGTCCGGTAGCTGGCCCAGGCGGATGGCCAGGTCGAAGCCTTCGGCCACCAGGTCCACGTTGCGGTTGGTGATGTTCAGTTCCACCTGCACCTGCGGGTACTGCTGCGCAAAGCGCGCCAGCACGGGCGGCAGCCGGTAGTGGCCATAGGTGGTGGGCACGCTCAGGCGCACGCGGCCGGCCAGCGCGCCGTCCTGGCCCTGTACGTCGCGCTCGGCGTCGTCCAGCAGGCCGAAGGCGGTGCGCACCTGTTCCCGGTAGAGCCGCCCGGCGTCGGTCAGGCCCACGCGGCGGGTGGTCCGCTGCAGCAGCTGCCGGCCCAGCCGCGCTTCCAGGCGGGTGACCGCGCGGCTCAGCACCGAGGGCGTGGTGGACAGCGCCACCGCGCCGGCCGTGAACGAGCCGTGCTCGACCACCGCCAGGAACACCTCCACATCGCCCAGGTAGTCGAATTTGCGGCTCATTTGGCTCTCCGGGGAACAGATGTTTTGCGATGGGGCCAATTTATCGCCGCTGGGGCGATGAATAAAGTGGCGGCCATTCCCCGATTAGGAGCTCCCCATGAACCTGATGACCCGGCTGGCCGCCGCGCTGGCCCTGACCCTGGCCGCCACCGGCGCGCATGCTGCCAACGTGCTGGTGGTGCTGTCCGACGAAAATCACCTGGACCTGAAGGACGGCAAGGTGCTGTCCACCGGCTTCTATCTCAACGAGCTGATGCAGCCGGTCAAGCTGCTGCTGGATGCGGGCCACGAGGTGACCTTCGCCACGCCGCAGGGGCGGGCGCCGACGGTGGATGCGTCCTCGGTGACGCCGGCGTACTTCGGCAACGATGCCGCGCAGTTGAAGTTGCACAAGGATCTGCTGGAGAAACTGGCGCTGACCTCGCCGACCGCCTCGCCGGTGGTCAGCCTGGCGCGCATCGAGCAGCAGGGCTACGCGCGCTTCGATGCGGTCTACATTCCCGGTGGCCACGCGCCAATGCAGGACCTGCTGAAGAGCCCGGCGCTGGGCCGGCTGCTGGCCGACTTCCACCAGCGCAACAAGACCACCGCGCTGGTCTGCCACGGGCCGATCGCGCTGCTGTCCACGCTGCCGGATGCAGATGGTTTCGTGGCGAAGCTGGAAGCCGGTGCGTTGCCGGCCACGCCGAAGTGGATCTACAGCGGCTACCAGATGACGGTGATCAGCAACCAGGAAGAAGAGCAGGCCAAGCCGCTGCTGGGCGGCGGCGAGATGAAGTTCTACCCGCAGACCGCGTTGCAGCGGGCGGGTGCGCGGTTCAGCAGCAATGCCACGCCGTGGACGGGGCATGTGGTGGTGGACCGTGAGTTGATTACCGGGCAGAACCCGGCTTCGGCGTTGGAGGTGGGGCAGCGGTTGGTGGAGCGGTTGAGGTAAGGCCGGGTTACAAAGCAGGTTGCCCGCCTTGGGGGCCGAGGGGCCAGTTCCTCGGCCTGTGTATGGAGATATCGACGTGGCCCTTACAGGAGGAATCAGCCCGCCACGCGCGCAGTTCCTGACAGATCTTTTATTTCGGAAAGCGCGTGACGCGTCAGTGCCCAATCGCCGGCGTGCCTGATCGCCACGCCTCCCGCCGCTGTCCAAGCATCACAGTTCTCTTTGAAATCGTCGATCAGAACATCGCCCGGCTGGTGCATGAAGAGAGGCTTATGCCTGCCGCCGAGCACAGGCAACACCAAGCAGGTTGCTGACAAGTGTTCGCGAACCCACTGTCGCTTCTGCATCGCAGCGAGCGGATAGTTCGATTTCGGACAGGCAGTGAGAATCACCGGATTCAAGTGGTGGATGCTGTGGAAGAACTCCACTGCACCATGCATCGGCGGAAGGTCGCGGAAGAATGACGGGTGGTTGTTGATGTGCCCCCACATTTCATCGTCGGCGAGCAAGCGATGGTCCAGGCCAAAAAGGGCAGGAAATGCCGCGTCGAAGTCAGCCATCACACCATCAAGATCCACATAGATTGTGCGTCTGGGTGCACTCGATCCATCTGGGTGCTGCTTCGCGAGCGGGTCCATCATCGGTATCGACTTCACATCATCTGCGTTCATTGCAGAGTTCTCCTCTCAAGAGTGGGCTTTCTTCTTCATCCGTTACCCGCTAGCGGGGCAAAGTGCTTGGCGATTGCGACAAACATGGCAGCAGTCACGATGCTGCCGGCGTCGGTCCAGGGCGAAAGGGGGATGGCCTGCAACCCCCGCCAATGCGGAACGCCAGAGTGTCTTTTGAGTCCATCCGGCGCTGCTGCAACAGGACAGTGCGCCGCGCCGTAACAACACAATACGAGCACCACCAGCCAGAATTGAAGCTGAGATGGAACTCGCATCACGGCGTCGCCCACCGGCTGATGCCGTAATCGGCACGCTTGAATTGCGGTTTATATCGCGGCGCTTCTTCAAATGCCTGCCGAGTGGCTGCTCTGGCCTCTGGCCAAGACGCGGCCCGCACCCACTGGCTCATTTCGCCAACCAAGGAGCAATCTGGCGCGCCGGTGATTGGATAATCCCCGATCGCTGTGGAAAGGTCGAACGGGGATATACCTGTGGCGCTCGCCCCAGACTCAATCCAAGGACGTCACTGAAAATGGATGCTCAGGCCGACTCAATATAGCACCCGACCAGCGCGATCATCATGCCAAAGCATGTGTGTGCTGTACGCGCCCTTGGTCGCGGCTGAAACTGGCGGCGGACCCGGACTGCTATCTTTCCAAGAAGGGCGGCAGCCATTACAGCGCGCTGTTCGAGGGTAATGGCGAGCGGGTGCAGTTGCCGGACGCGGCTGCCCTGGCGGAGAAGGCGAAGCTGGCGCAGACGATCACTGCGCGGGCTGAGCTTATCCAGCCAGAGGATACGGACAACCCGGGGGCTGGGACGGCGGCCGGGTAGGTGCTGGGTGCGGCGTTGGTGCCTGTGACGGTTCCGGTGTTTGTGCTGAGCCTGCCGTTTTTGGGGTCGGATCATTGGAAGTGATGCGTTGAGTGGGAGCAATCCACGCGTGGCGTGGATCTACTGAGGCTGCGGGATGAATTGAGGGAGGCCGTCAGTCGGGGGCCATGGCAGCAGCTACACTGGCTGCCTACGCCCGATGGAAGCTCGCCCATGTTCAATGGAAAAGTTGCGGTGGTTACCGGCTCTACCAGCGGTATCGGTCTTGGCATTGCCACGGCGCTGGCGCGGCAAGGTGCCGACATCGTGCTGAATGGCTTTGGCGATGCGGCGGAGATCGAGAAAATCCGCTTCAGCTTGGAATCCGAGTTCGGTGTACAGGTGGCGCACGACGGCGCCGACCTGTCTCGCGGCGACGCCGTTCGGGACATGATCGACCACGCCGTGGCGAAGATGGGGCGCATCGACATTCTGGTGAACAACGCAGGTATCCAGCACACCGCGTCGATCGAGGAATTTCCCGTCGAGAAGTGGGATGCGATCCTCGCGCTGAATCTGTCTGCGGTGTTCCACTCAACGGCGGCGGCTTTGCCCTACATGAAGCAGCAGGGATCCGGCCGCATCATCAATATCGCGTCGGTGCATGGACTGGTTGGCTCGGTGAACAAGTCCGCCTATGTGGCGGCTAAGCATGGCGTGGTGGGATTCACCAAGGTGACCGCGCTGGAGAACGCCGGCACGGGCATCACCGCCAACGCCATCTGCCCGGGGTGGGTGCGAACTGCGCTGGTCGAGCAGCAGATCACCGCTTTGGCGGAGCGCGAGGGAACGGATCAGGAGTCCGCCGCTCGCGCGCTGCTGGCCGAGAAACAGCCCTCGTTGCAGTTCGTGACGCCTGAGCAGCTGGGGGAAATGGTGGTGTTCCTGGCCTCGGACGCGGCGGCGCAGATTACCGGCACGGCGCTTCCGGTGGATGGCGGCTGGACGGCGCGCTAGCTGCTGGCCGGCTGTGCCCGCCGCTGCAGCATCGGCAGTGCCACCAAGGTGGCAAGGATGGCGAACAGTACCAGCGATGAGCCCACGGTGCCGAAGCCAAGGCCGCCTTTCTCCAGTGGCTTTGTCAGCAGATCGCCGAACGTGGCGCCGAACGGGCGGGTCAGCACGAAGGCGATCCAGAACAGGACCACCCGGTTGATGCCCTTGATACGGGTGGCCAGTGCGGTGAGCGCGATCAGTCCGCCAATCAGCAGTGCGCCACCGATGAAGCCCAGCCCGGAATCATCAGCGAGGAAGTCACCAAGCGCGGTGCCCAGCGTGTTCGAGAACAGGACGGCGGTCCAATAGAACACCTCAGCGCGACCCGAGGCGATGTGGCTGACCGAGATTGATTTTTCCGACCATCGCCATGCCAGCAGCACCAGGGCCAGGCAGCCGGCCAGCAGGCTGGCGCCAGTGGCGTAGCCCAGGCCCAGCGTGCGGTCGAGCAGATCGGAGATGGTGGTGCCGGCGGTGCTGGTGGCCAGTACCACCAACCAGAACAGCAGTGGGTGGAAGCGCGTCGCGGAAAGCTGCAGCGCGAGCAGGCCGGCGAAGATCGCCAGCAGGATGACGGAACTTGTGACGTAGCCCAGCCCCAACGTCATCGACAGTAGATCGCCTGCGGTTTCGCCCAGCGTGGTGGCGGCGATCTTCATCACCCAGAAGGCGAGGGTGACCGCGGCCACTTTGCTATGCAGGGAGTCTGTGCCTGAAACGCTCATCGTGGGTTGCCTGGGATGTATGCGGGCGATGCTGTGATTGAGAGCGTCGGAACGCGGTCGGAACAGGGGTGGGTGTGGGTG
>NZ_JBQOIF010000024.1:0-68592 GCF_052665395.1 Stenotrophomonas sp. 3(2025)
GGCGGAGCGGACGGGACTCGAACCCGCGACCTCCGGCGTGACAGGCCAGCATTCTAACCAGCTGAACTACCGCTCCGTATTGCAGACCTCTTTGTTTTCCCTACAACCCATTGGTTGGAGAGAAAACAAGGCCCCCAGCTTTTCGGCCGGGGGCCTCGTTGAAAATGGCGGAGCGGACGGGACTCGAACCCGCGACCTCCGGCGTGACAGGCCAGCATTCTAACCAGCTGAACTACCGCTCCACATTTCAAACTTACCGCGGTGCTGTGGTGGGTGCTGAGGGTTTCGAACCCCCGACCCTCTCCGTGTAAAGGAGACGCTCTACCGCTGAGCTAAGCACCCCAGCGAGCCGCTTAGTTTACAGCATCCTTCAGGGCCTTACCAGCCTTGAACGACGGATTCTTCGAAGCAGCGATCTTGATGGTGTCGCCGGTCTTCGGGTTGCGGCCGGTGCGGGCAGCACGGTCGCGGACCTGGAAGGTACCGAAGCCAACCAGGGTGACCGCATCGCCGTCCTTCAGCGCCTTGGTGACGGCAGCAACGACGGCATCGACAGCGCGGCTGGACTCGGCCTTGGTCAGGTCGGCGGCTTCAGCAACGGCATCGATCAATTCGGTCTTGTTCATTCTGTACAACTCCTTTGGCGGTGGGTTCCGCGTATTCGACAGGGAAGCAACCGCACGACGTCTGCATGCGGTTGCCATGTGGAAACGGTTCGCCGAATTCAGTGAGCGCTGACTGCGATCACTCATTCGCGAGTGCTGCTTTTATACCAGCGGCCCTACCCCCACGCAAGCTGGAAAGCCAGCAACGACGCGGGTTTCAAGCATTTCGACAGGACGCATCAATGCTTGACGCGCGCGTTTCCACTCGGTTTGGCCTTGCTGCGCACCGTGACGCGCTGCGCACTCTTGCGCGTCTTCTTCGGTGCCAGCGGACGTTCCAGGGCCAGATCGAGCACTTCCTCGATGTACTTCACCGGCACGATCTCCAGGTCGCGGGTGACATTGGCCGGAATGTCGGCAAGATCCTTGCGGTTCTCATCGGGAATGATCACCGTGCGGATTCCGCCGCGCAGGGCCGCCAGCAGCTTCTCCTTCAGGCCGCCGATCGCGGTGACGCGCCCCCGCAGGGTGATTTCGCCGGTCATCGCCACATCGGCGCGCACGGCGACCTTGGTCAGCATCGACACCAGCGAGGTCACCATCGCCGCACCGGCACTGGGGCCATCCTTCGGCGTGGCACCATCGGGCACATGCAGATGCACGTCGTGCTTCTGCAGGAAGTCCACATCAATGCCGAAGCGCTCGGCGCGCGAACGTACCACCGACAACGCCGCCGACGCCGATTCCTTCATCACGTTGCCGAGCTGGCCGGTCAGGATCAGCTGGCCCTTGCCCGGTACCAGCGTCGATTCGATCTGCAGCAGATCGCCACCGACTTCGGTCCAGGCCAGGCCCGTGACCAGGCCGATCTCGTTCTCTTCTTCGGCACGGCCGAAGTCGAAGCGACGCACGCCCAGGTACTTGTCCAGGTTCTTGCTCGACACGCTCACCAGCGCCTTGGACCTGCGCGCGCCCTTCTTCGCCTTCGCCACCGGCTGCGGCCCGGCCAACGCGATTTCCTTCACCACCTTGCGGCAGATCTTGGCGATCTCGCGTTCCAGGTTGCGCACGCCGGATTCGCGCGTGTAGTAGCGCACGATGTCCTGGATCGCGTCGCTGCCGATCTCCAGTTCTTCCGGCTTCAGGCCGTTGGCCTTGATCTGCTTCGGCGACAGGTAACGGGTGGCGATGTTGAGCTTCTCATCCTCGGTGTAACCGGGGATGCGGATCACTTCCATGCGATCCAGCAGCGGGCCGGGGATGTTGAGCGAATTGGAGGTCGCCACGAACATCACTTCGGACAGGTCCAGGTCCACTTCCAGGTAGTGGTCGTTGAACGCGTTGTTCTGCTCGGGGTCGAGCACTTCCAGCAGCGCCGAGGACGGATCGCCACGGAAGTCCATCGACATCTTGTCGATCTCGTCCAGCACGAACAGCGGGTTCTTGCTGCCGACCTTGTTGAGGTTCTGCACGATGCGGCCCGGCATCGAACCGACATAGGTACGACGGTGGCCACGGATCTCGGCTTCATCGCGCACACCGCCGAGCGACATGCGCACGAACTTGCGGTTGGTGGCCTTGGCAATGGACTGGCCCAGCGAGGTCTTGCCCACGCCCGGCGGCCCGACCAGGCACAGGATCGGCCCCTTCATCTGCTTCACCCGCGACTGCACCGCCAGGTATTCAAGGATGCGTTCCTTGACCTTCTCCAGGCCGTAGTGATCGGCATCCAGGGTGTCCTGCGCGGCCTTCAGGTCCTTGCGCACCTTGCTGCGCTTCTTCCACGGCACGCCCAGCAGCCACTCCAGGTAGTTGCGCACGACCGCTGCTTCGGCAGACATCGGCGACATCTGCTTGAGCTTGTTGAGTTCGTTGCGCGCCTTGGCTTCCACCGGCTTGGGCATGCCCGCTTCGGCAATCTTGCGCGCCAGCTCTTCCAGTTCGCCCGGCGCATCGTCCAGGTCACCCAGTTCCTTCTGGATGGCCTTCATCTGTTCGTTGAGGTAATACTCGCGCTGGCTCTTTTCCATCTGCGACTTCACGCGGCCGCGGATGCGCTTTTCCATCTGCTGCACGTCGATCTCGCCGTCGACCAGGCCGACCAGCATCTCCAGGCGTTCGCCCACCGCCAGCGTTTCCAGCAGGCGCTGCTTGTCCGACAACCGCACGCTGATATGGGCGGCGATGGTATCGGCCAGGCGTGTCGGCTCATCGATGCCGGCCAGGGTCTGCAGCAGTTCCGGCGGCAGCTTGCGGTTGGTCTTGACGTACTGCTCGAACAGCGACATCAGCGAGCGGGCGATGGCCTCGATTTCGCGCGGCTCGCGTGCATCGGCGGCCTCGATTTCAACGGCCTGGCCGTGCAGCGATCCATCGCGTTCGCTGACGCTGGTCACCTGCACGCGGGACAGGCCTTCGACCAGCACCTTGATGGTGCCGTCAGGCAGCTTCAGCAGCTGCAGCACCTGCGCCAGCGTACCGACCTGGTAAAGGTCGGCGGCCTGCGGGTCATCGGTCTCGGCCGACTTCTGCGCCAGCAGCAGGATGCGCTTGTCTGCTTCCATCGCCTGTTCCAGCGCGTGCATGGACTTGTCGCGGCCGACGAACAGCGGGATGACCATGTGCGGGAATACCACTACGTCGCGCAGCGGCAGGACCGGCAGGTCGAGGGTCTCACTTGGGGAACGGGCCATGGGGGCTCCAGGGAAGGGGAAAACCGTCTCCGGGAGGGCATCTTCCGGAGACAAAAAAAGCCGATGGCCCCGTTATGGGGCCATCGGCTTTCAGATGCAAGACGTTCCGAGAAAATTCTTTCTATTCAACAAGTTGAAAGAATCATTCGGCGCCAGCGGCCTTCTGTTCAGGGACCGGCGGGGTCTGGTAGATCAGGTACGGCTCGGACTTGTGCTCGATCACCGATTCATCCACGACAACCTTGCTGACGTTTTCCTGCGACGGCAGGTCGTACATGGTGTCCAGCAGGACCGATTCGACGATGGTGCGCAGGCCACGGGCACCGGTCTTGCGCTTGAGCGCCTTCTTGGCGATGGCCGACAAGGCGTCCGGCCGGAACTCCAGCTCGACGTTCTCCATCTCGAACAGCTTCTTGAACTGCTTGGTGATGGCGTTCTTCGGCTCGGTCAGGATGCGGATCAGGGCCGGCTCGTCCAGCTCCTCCAGGGTCGCGACCACCGGCAGGCGGCCCACGAACTCGGGAATCAGGCCGAACTTGATCAGGTCTTCCGGCTCGACTTCAGCCAGCACCTTGCCCACTTCCTGCTTGCGCTCGCTGCTCTTCACCTTGGCGCCGAAACCGATGCCGCCGGCGTCGTTGGAACGCTGCTGGATCACCTTGTCCAGGCCGGCAAACGCGCCGCCGCAGATGAACAGGATGTTCTTGGTGTCCACCTGCAGGAATTCCTGCTGCGGATGCTTGCGCCCACCCTGCGGCGGAACGCTGGCCACGGTGCCTTCGATCAGCTTCAACAGGGCCTGCTGCACGCCTTCGCCGGACACATCGCGGGTGATCGACGGGTTCTCGCTCTTGCGCGAGATCTTGTCGATTTCATCGATGTAGACGATGCCCTGCTGTGCCTTCTCGACGTCGTAGTCGCACTTCTGCAGCAGCTTCTGGATGATGTTCTCCACGTCCTCGCCCACGTAACCGGCTTCGGTCAGCGTGGTGGCGTCGGCCATGGTGAACGGCACGTTGAGCAGGCGGGCCAGGGTCTCGGCCAGCAGGGTCTTGCCCGAACCGGTCGGACCGACCAGCAGGATGTTCGACTTCGCCAGTTCGACTTCGTCGTTCTTCTGGCGGCTCTCGATGCGCTTGTAGTGGTTGTACACGGCCACGGCCAGAGTCCGCTTGGCGCGGTTCTGTCCGATCACGTACTGGTCGAGCACCTCGAGGATCTCGCGCGGCTTGGGCAGCGAACTGCGCGCCGACTGCGCCTTTTCCTCAAGCTCCTCTCGGATGATGTCGTTGCACAGCTCCACGCACTCATCGCAGATGAACACGCTCGGACCGGCAATCAGCTTGCGCACTTCATGCTGGCTCTTGCCGCAGAAAGAGCAGTAGAGGATCTTGCCGGTGTCCGTGGAACGACCTTGGCGGTCTTCGCTCATGCTTCGCTTACCCAGTTACCCCACCCGCTGAACGGGGGTTCGATTCGAGAATAACACAGGGCCGGAAGGACATCAGTCCACCCGACCCTGCAGGAACGGGGCCTGCCATGGCCC
The DNA here is from genome assembly GCF_052665395.1 of Stenotrophomonas sp. 3(2025). NCBI lineage: Bacteria > Pseudomonadati > Pseudomonadota > Gammaproteobacteria > Lysobacterales > Lysobacteraceae > Stenotrophomonas > Stenotrophomonas sp. 3(2025). Next base: position 4,845 of record NZ_JBQOIF010000024.1, read on the forward strand.
CGTGAGTGCCGGTCAGCCGGCCTGGATCGACTCTTCCGGACGACGCTCCAGGACCTGGTCGACCAGGCCGTAGGCGACCGCATCGACCGCGCTCTTGAAGTTGTCGCGCTCGGTATCGCGCGCGATGGTCTCCAGCGACTGGCCGGTGTGCTTGGCCAGCACTTCGTTCAGGCGCGCACGCAGGGTCAGGATCTCGCGTGCGTGGATGTCGATGTCGGTGGCCTGGCCCTGGAAGCCACCCAGCGGCTGGTGGATCATCACCCGCGAGTTCGGCAGCGCATAGCGCTTGCCCGCCGCACCGGACGCCAGCAGCAGCGCGCCCATCGAGGCGGCCTGGCCAACGCAGATGGTGCTCACGTCCGGCTTGATGTACTGCATGGTGTCGTAGATCGCCATGCCGGCGGTGACCACGCCACCCGGCGAGTTGATGTAGATGCTGATGTCCTTTTCCGGATTTTCCGCTTCCAGGAACAGCAGCTGCGCCACCACCACGTTGGCCATGTGATCGTCGATCGGGCCAACCAGGAAGATCAGGCGCTCCTTCAACAGGCGCGAATAGATGTCGTAGGCACGCTCGCCGCGGCTGGTCTGCTCGACCACCATGGGAACCATGTTCAGGGCTTTGGTTCGGTTGTCCATTTCGTGAGGTACCTATCTTGGGGGGAAACACCCCCGCGCCAGGGCTGGCGCGGGGAATCCGGGGATCCGCCCGGGATTACTGGCGGATCGCGTCCTGGAACGACAGCTTTTCTTCAGTGTGCTGGGCGCGCTCGGCGATCCAGTCGATCACCTGCTCTTCCATCACGCGGTTCTGCAGGCCAGACATCAGCTGGGGGTCGTTGCGGTACATCTCAATGACCTGTTCCGGCTCTTCGTAGGTCGAGGCGATCAGACGCATCGTTTCATTCAGGCGCTTCGGCTCCAGGCGCAGGTCGTTGCTGCGGGCCACTTCGCCGACCACCAGGCCGACCAGCACGCGCTTGGCAGCAGCGTCCTTGAAGCCTTCGTGGGCGTCGGCCGGGATTTCACCCGGGTTGCGGCCACTGCGGCGGATCTGCTCGACCTGCTGGGCCAGCATGGCGCGGGCTTCGTTCTCGACCAGGCGCGGCGGCATTTCCACCGACGAATAGGCCGCGATCAGCTGCTCGCCGACTTCACGACGCAGGCGGTTCATCAGTGCGCCCTTCAGCTCACGCTCGAGGTTGGCGCGGATGTCGCTGCGGAACTGCTCGACGTCGCCACCCTTCACGCCGAAGCTCTTGATGAAGGCTTCATCGACGGCCGGCACGACCGGCTCGGAGACATCGCTGACCTTCACGGTGACCTGCACGGTCTTGCCCGCCAGCGCCGGCACGCGCCAGTCAGCCGGGAACTCGACGTCCAGGGTCTTCTCTTCGTCCTTGGCCATGCCGACCAGGCCCTGCTCGATGGTCTCGAACATCATGCCCTGGCCGAGCACGATGCTGCCCTTCTCGGTGCCTTCGGCCGGCAGGCGCTCGTCACCGGCCTGCGACCAGGTTTCCAGTGCGACCAGGTCGCCGTCCTGCGCGGCACGGGTGACCGGCGACCAGCTGCGACGCTGCGTCTGCAGGTTCTCGATCATCTGGTCGATGTCGGCATCGGTGATTTCGGCGGTGTGGCGCACCACGGTCAGCTTGCTGACGTCGATGTCACCGAAGTCCGGCACCACTTCGACGGTGGCCACGAAGGAGAACTCACCCTCGTCACCCTTGTCGATGCGCGGGCTGCCGACGATGCGCAGGTCGTGCTCACGCACGGCGGCGTCGAAGGTTTCGCGCAGCAGGCCGTCCAGCGCCTCGCCACGGACCTGCGCGCCGAAGCGCTGCTCGATCACCTTGGCCGGCACTTTGCCCGGACGGAAACCCTTGATGCGGGTGGTGCGGGCGATTTCGCCCAGGCGGCCGTTGATGTGGCTCTGCAGACGGTCTTCCGGCAGCGAGAAGCTCAGGCGGCGTTCCAGGTTGCCGATGGTTTCGATCGAAGCTTGCATGTTGACTCCTGCCACCGGTGGCGCCCTGGCCCCCGGCTCGATGATGGATGAAACGGTTGTAAGGACACGACGTCGATGACGCGCCTGCTTGCCGCAGCCCTTTAGTTTCGCCCAATTCGGGCGGCGCCGCCAGCACGGCCGGGCGCAGGGGTTGACGCGGAATGCCCGACTGGGCGGGGGACGGGCCGGCCTGGTGCGAAAGGGGGGACTCGAACCCCCACGCCTTGCGGCACTGGAACCTAAATCCAGGGCGTCTACCAATTCCGCCACTTTCGCGTGGCCGGCTCAGGTGTTCATTGTTGCAGGCGGGGGCGGAAAGCGGAAGGCTTCCACAAAACTGAACAGGGAAATTGCCCTTTGGGGTCGGCCTGGGCGCATCCCGCCCCATGCCGATCCGGGTCAGCGGGCGGCCGGCGCGGGCTCGGGTGTTTCGCCCGCAGGGACGCCGGCCGCATCATCACTGGGCGTTTCCAGCGTGGCGCCATCGACGGAGCGCGCCACTTCAACCGCGCCAGCAGGCAGCGCCGCCCCTGTCGCCCCGGTCGACTGCGTGGCGTCGCGACCCTCCACCGGCTGTGCAGCGACGTGGTCGACATCCGCAGATCGCTCGACCGTCCGCGCGTAGTCCGGCGCAGCGGCGGTGGCCGCCTCGTCCGCCCTGCAGCCTGACAGCGCGATCACCACCAGGCCGGACAGCATTGCGCCCGTGCTCTTGTTGAACGTCATCGAAGCACTCCTCATGCATGCGCCTTCGGCGCGGAACACCTATTGGGAGCGATGCCGGCAGCAACCGGTGAGAAGCAGCTCACAGCATTGAACATGCTGATGACGCATGTGACGCTGATTTCAGCCACGCTTCAGTAGAGCCAGGCGATGCGTGAACTGCGCGCTTCGTGCGGCCTTCATCCACGCATGGCGTGGATCTACCGAAGCTGTTGCAGGCAAGAAAAAAGCCACTTGGCGGACCAAGTGGCTTTCGTCTGGTGGGCTGTCAAGGATTCGAACCTTGGACCTATTGATTAAGAGTCAACTGCTCTACCAACTGAGCTAACAGCCCGAAATCGGGGGGCGAATTATGACCCGATCCGCGAGGGCGTTGCAAGCACTTTCTTCAACGTCCTTCAACGTCGTTGAAACAAGCACTGCAACCGGCGATCCATCGCGAAGGGTTACATCTTGAAGAAAAAAGCCACCGGGCGAACCCGATGGCTTCTGTCTTGGTGGGCTGTCAAGGATTCGAACCTTGGACCTATTGATTAAGAGTCAACTGCTCTACCAACTGAGCTAACAGCCCTTGAAACTCAGGCGCACATTATAGCCGGCGACCTGTTTATTGCAATACCGTTTCGGCGATGCCGATGCGGTTGAATCAGTGGGGTGGCTGAGGGGATTCGAACCCCCGACCACCGGAATCACAATCCGGTACTCTAACCAACTGAGCTACAGCCACCACTGAAACTTTCGCTTCACCGCCGATGCTGCCGACGCTGCCGCTTGATACGTTGCCCGAGGACTGTCACCGAAGTTCAGGTCCGCCGAAGCAAGTCCGACATTCTGGTGGAGTCTGCATGCTTTTGCAAGCACTTCTTCACATCCGCCAGCTACGTTCCGGTGTCGCACCAATGGCGCGCCCGACAGGAATCGAACCTGTAACCGCCGGCTTAGAAGGCCGGTGCTCTATCCAGTTGAGCTACGGGCGCCCGAACCGGAACGGCGTCCAATCCGACGTGACGTGGGATTGGTCGGGGTAGAGGGATTCGAACCCCCGACATCCTGCTCCCAAAGCAGGCGCGCTACCAGACTGCGCTATACCCCGGTGTTGCAATCCCCTCGGGCATGGACCCGGGGAGCTGACCATTGTGGCCAAGCGCCCTGCGAACTGTCAACGCGCAATCCCAGCCCTGCCCCGCCATGACCACGGCCTGCGCAGTCATCGGCTATGCTCGCAGCCAGCGGCCGGATGGCCCAATCGCCCCCTTTTCGCACGGAGACCTCGCATGCGCAGCGGCAACCCGGCTCTTTCCGAGTCGACCTTCCTCGATCTGGCCAGTGGCTCGGTGGTGACCAGCCCCGACCAGGCCATGACCCTCAATGGCACCGTCAACAAGACCGGCTTCCTGCTGCTGCTGACCGTGCTGACCGCGGCCTTCGCCTGGAACCAGACCGTGGACGACTACGGCCAGGTGATGGCCGGCGCCAAGCTGTACGCCATGGGCGGGGCGATCGGTGGCCTGGTGCTGGCCCTGATCACCGTGTTCAAGAAGGAATGGTCGCCGGTCACCGCACCGCTCTATGCGCTGGTGGAAGGCCTGTTCCTGGGTGCCATCTCGGCCGTGTTCAACATGAAGTTCCCGGGCATCGTGTTCCAGGCCGTGCTGCTGACCTTCGGCACCCTGTTCGCACTGCTGTTCGCCTACCGCAGCGGCCTGATCAAGGCCACCGAGAACTTCAAGCTCGGCGTGGTCGCCGCCACCGGCGGCATTGCCCTGCTGTACCTGGCCTCGTTCGTGCTGGGCTTCTTCAACATCAACGTGCCGGTGATCCATGACGCCAGCTGGCTGGGCATCGCCTTCAGCCTGTTCGTGGTGGTCGTGGCCGCGCTGAATCTGGTGCTGGATTTCGACTTCATCGAAACCGGCGTGGCCCAGCGCGCGCCGAAGTACATGGAATGGTATGGCGCATTCGGCCTGATGGTGACCCTGGTCTGGCTGTATGTGGAGTTCCTGCGCCTGCTGTCGAAGATCCAGCAGCGCTGATCCTGGCCATGCCGTAAACGACAAGGCCGCGGTCCGTCGGGATCGCGGCCTTTTTTTGTAGCGTCGAGCACGCTCGACTCCCGCGGAAACACGCCCATGGCAGACCCCCTCCCTCCCCGCTTCCACAGCTATCGCCCGGCCGATGGCCATCGCCTGCCACATGATCCGTTCAACGCCATCATCGGCCCGCGCCCCATCGGCTGGATCTCCAGTCGTGATGCCGACAGCAATGTGAACCTGGCGCCCTACAGCTTCTTCAACGCGTTCAACTACACGCCGCCGATCATTGGTTTCAGCAGCCAGGGCCGCAAGGACTCGCTGCGCAACATCGAAGCCACCGGCGAGTTCGTCTGGAACCTCGCCACATTCGATCTGGCCCAGGCAATGAACGAAAGCTGCCGCGCAGTCGCGCCCGGCGTGGACGAGTTCGTATTGGCCGGGCTGACGGCACTGGCCTCGGAGTTGGTTGCACCGCCGCGCGTTGCGCAGAGCCCGGTGAGCATGGAGTGCCGCTGCACGCAGATCGTGCGTCTGCGTGATGCGGTCGGCAATGACACCAATGGCTGGCTGGTACTGGGAGAAGTGGTCGCCGTGCATATCGATACGCGGTTGCTCGTCGACGGCATCTACGACACCGCAGCGAGCGACACCATCCTGCGCGGTGGCGGACCGGCCGACTACTTCCGGATCACCGCCGATCAACGCTTCCGCATGCTGCGGCCCACCTGACCACTCATCCCGCCGCCCCACGGGACAGCAGGATCGGCAGCGACGAGGCCAGCATGGCCACGCCGGAAGCGGTCAGCAGGCCAAGGACGATCTGCCGGAAACGCGCCTCACTGATACCGATATACAGCTTCGCCCCCAGCAGCGTGGGTACCAGCATCGCCGGCGCGACAATGGCGAAGTACGGCAGCATCTGCCGGGTGACCATGCCGGTACCGACATAGGTGGCCATGGTCACCGCCAGCATCGCCAGGTTGAAGTTCTGGATGACCGCGCGCTGCTCGTCCTTGCCGAAGCCCCGCAGCGTGCTCCACAGGGTCGGTATCGGCCCGGCGAAGCCACCGATGCCACTGAGTACACCACCGGCCATGCCGGCCAGCGCGTCGCCGAACCGGCCGCCAACGGTGACCGGTGGCAACGAACGCGCCATCAGCATCACCGGGCACCACAGCGCCAGGAAACCTCCCAGCAGCGCCTTGAACCAGGCCATGTCCAGCTGCGGCAGCACCAGCACGCCAAGAGGAATGCCCGCCAGCCCACCGAGCACGAACGGCAGCAGCAGGCGCAGGTTGAAGCCACGGCGCACGGTGAATACCGCCAGCAACTGGCCGACCAGCGCGCCGAACACCGACAGCGTCGCCGCAAGCCGGGGATCCAGCCCCCACGCCCAGAACGACATCGCGACCATGCCGAACGCGAATCCAGACAGGCCCTGCACGAACCCCGCGACGATCGCGCCCAGCGCGACCAGCAGATACACCGGCTCCATCCCCACTCCTCACCACTGCCGTGCGACTTACCTTGCCGCACCCGACGCTGCAGCGTAATGCGTGGCGAGATGATCGACCAGCGCGCGCACCTTCGGCGCCAGCGCACGCGCATGGGGATACAGCGCGAAATAGCAGCGCGTGCCACCGTGCCAGCTGGGAAGCACGCGGATCAAGCGGCCGGCGCGAAGATCTTCCTGCACCGTAAGCGCGGTGAACAGACTGATGCCCATGCCGGCCAGCACCGCCGCATACAGTGCCGGCGTGGCGTCCACGCGCAGTCGTTGTCCGGCCTCCACGCTGGCGATGACACCGCGCGGTCCGTGCAGCTGCCACGGCGTCATCGCCGCAACAGGGTTGAACCCCAACAAGGTGTGGTTCTGCAGGTCGGCCACCTGTCGAGGCAGTCCCTGCCGGGCGAGGTACGCCGGTGCCGCAACCAGGATGCGCGGGCATCGCGCCAGTTCACGGGCGACCAGTTGGCTGTCAGGCAAGGACGGCGCGATGCGCAGGGCGAGGTCGAAGCCCCCGCCGACCACATCGACGAGCTGATCGTCGGCCGACAGTTCCAGCGCAACCTGCGGATAGCGCGCCAGGAAGCCAGGCAGCCAATGCGGCAGCTCCTGGCTGGCGACCACCTGCGGCACGCTGACCCGCACGCGCCCGCTGGGCTGGGCCTGGCCGGCCCGCGCACGGTCATCGGCGGCCTCCAGCCGGTCAAGCAGCGCCACCGCCTCGCGGTAGTAGTCGCGCCCGGCCTCGGTCAACGACAGCCGCCGGCTGTTGCGATCCAGCAGCCGCACCTGCAGGTGCTCTTCAAGTTGACGCAACTGCCGCGACATCGCCGAATGGGTGGTACCCAGCCGCTCGGCGGCGGCAGTGAAACTGCCGGCGTCGACGATCGCGCGCAGGGCTCGCAGGGCGGCGAAATGATCCATCGGCAGCGCGCTCCAGTCGGCGGGGCCCGCAGGCTGCGGACCCCGCCAGCTTATCAAGTGCCGTTGCCTGCCTTGCGCACCGGCAGGGCCAGAATCGCCGAGGTGGTCATGACCTCGCCAAAGGCATCCTCGATCTGCGCCAGCGACGCCTCATGCAATGCGCGATGGCCGATGGTCCCGCCATTGGCCAGATCCAGATCACGGCTGGCAGAGGCATCGGAAGCCACGATCACCCGGTAGCCGCGCGGCGCCGCAGCAGCATCGCGTGCAGCACCGGCAACGCAGGCATGGGTCTGCAGCCCGGTGACGATGAGGGTGTCGATACCGGCATCCTTCAGCACCTTGTCCAGTGCCGCTGCCGAGGCACCGGCGAACACGCTGACGTTGTCCTTCTGCACCACGGTCTCGCCCTTGCGCGGTTGCATGTCACGGTGGAATGCCGCGTTGACACTGCCTTCTGCAAACAGCGGCGCGCCTGCCGGCAGTACGTGCTGCACATGGATCACGCGGATGCCGTTGGCATCAGCGAAGTCGACCACGCGACGCGTCTGCCGCAGGGCCGCTACACCATCGGGAATGACCATGCGACCACCGGCGAAACCGGACGCGGCGCTGGCGTCGAAGTACTCGTTCTGGAAGTCGATCACCAGCACGGCCGTCTTCGCTGCGTCGAGCGAGGTGGCAGCCGCAGCGCCGGCCATATGGCGGATGGTGGGGTGGACCGGCTCGGCGGCGACAACCGGGGCGGTGGCAGCCATGCCGATCAGGCCGGCCAGGCCGAAAGCAGTGAGGTTCATGGTCAAGCTCCTGTGCGGTGGAAAGTGTGGGCACAGGATGAGGAGCGGAAGGCGCACGAACCAGCCATCGGTCGGCACACGATCTGTGCACAAATCGCACAGATCACCCCCATACCGTTGAGCTTGGGCGATGGTGCGAGGTCAGCGTTGCCCCATTGAGCCGTACGATCATCGCGTACTCGCGCCCGAGCACGACTTCGGCGGTATTGTTACCGGCGCGCACGGCATGCTGCAGGCCGGCCGGATACTTCACCGGCACGCCAGCCAAGGTGTGGACATGCCGGAGAGGAAAACCGGCACTCCTGATGACGAACTCCGCGCAGTGCCCCTCCAGCAGGAGAACCGGAGCCCCTACCGGAAACTCGATCAACTGCAGGATGCGCGCCTCGGACCGCCGCATGCTGCGAACGGGTGCCCCCACCCTGCGCAGGCGGCCCAGCGCGCGCTGCGAACGGGACCATGGCCAGTAGAAGACGAAGTAGATGGCCACACCCAGAACGTAAACAGCAGCAGCCACCAGGACCCACACAGCCGTCTCAGGCATCCATGAAACCCTGTCGGTAAAAAATGCGCAGCTCGAAACGCAGACGGGCCGTACAAGGACGGCCCGTCTGCGAGTATCCGAGCCCTGCAGGAATCTCCTGCGACGCTCCCCAGCAGGTCAGCCGCCGCTTACAGGCGGCTGGCGATCGCCTTGGCGAAGCCCATCGTGTTGCCGGTGCCGCCGAGGTCGCCGGTCAGCGAATCCTTGGCTTCCATCGTGGCGACGATGGCCTTGCGCAGGCGCTCGGCGTTTTCCGGCTGGCCGACGTGGTCCAGCATCTGTGCCGCCGCCAGCAGCAGGGCGCACGGATTGGCCTTGCCCTGGCCGGCGATGTCCGGCGCGGTGCCGTGCACGGCTTCGAAGATCGCCGCGTCCTTGCCGATGTTGGCGCCCGGGGCCAGGCCCAGGCCACCGACCAGACCGGCGCACAGGTCGGAAATGATGTCACCGAACAGGTTGGTGGTGACGATCACATCGAACTGTTCCGGACGCATCACCAGCTGCATGCAGCAGTTGTCGACGATCATTTCCTGGAACTCGATGTCCGGGTACTGCGCGGCGACTTCGCGCGCCACGGCCAGGAACAGGCCCGAGGTCGACTTGATGATGTTGGCCTTGTGCACGGCGGTGACCTTCTTGCGGCCGGTGCTCTTGGCCAGCTCGAAGGCGTAACGCACGATGCGCTCGGAGCCCTTGCGGGTGATGCGGGTGCCGGAGAAAGCGGTCTCGCCGTCGGCCGACACTTCCTGGCCTTCGGCCAGGTACGCACCTTCGGTGTTCTCACGAACAGTGATCAGGTCGACGTTTTCAAAGCGCGACTTGGTGTTCGGGAAGGTGTGGGCCGGACGCACGTTGGCGTACAGGTCGAAGTGGCGGCGCAGGCTGACGTTGATCGAGGTGAAGCCGCCACCGACCGGGGTGGTCAGCGGGCTCTTCAGCGCGACCTTGTTGCGCGCGATCGATTCCAGGGTCACCGCCGGCATCAGGTCGCCGTGCTTCTCCAGGGCCACCAGGCCGGCGTCGGCATCTTCGTACTCCAGGCCAGTGTTGAGCTGGTCGAGCACGAACAGGGTGGCGTCCATGATTTCCGGGCCAATGCCGTCGCCGCGGATGACCGTAATTTTCTGCGTCATTGATCGATGTTCCGAACAGGGGGAAAAACGCCGTCCGGACGTGCCCGGAAACGCCGGCGCAAAGGAAGTTTCACCCGCAATTATGCCTTAGCCGGGCCCGGCTACCCAAGTAGACCATGGTCCCGACCCCGGCAAAGGCATAATTGCCCGCGCATTCGTCCTTATTCCCGCGCCTTCGGCGCGCCCCCTTGAACAACAAGGGGGCTCCTGGGCTGCGGGATCGCGGGGAAGGCCCCGGTGCAGGCATTTACCGGGTAGTGCCGGCCGCTGGCCGGCAACCTCTGCCGATTTGGGTCCACCAGATGCCGGCCAGCGGCCGGCACTACCAGAGAGCCCGGTTCGCGGTAGCGACCGTGCTCAGTGCTCGTGCGCTGCCGGGGCGGCGGCGCCACCTTCAAGCTGGTCGAGGAAGTCCACCGCGCGGCGCAGGTGCGGGATCACGATCGAGCCACCGACCACCAGGCCTACCGAGAAGGTCTCGAAGAACTCCTCACGGGTGACGCCGGCGTCCTTGCACTGGGCCACGTGGTAGCTGATGCAGTCGTCGCAGCGCAGCACCATCGAGGCGACCAGGCCCAGCAGTTCCTTGGTCTTCACGTCCAGCGCGCCGGCCTGGTAGGTCTGCGTGTCCAGCGCGAAGAAGCGGCGCACCACCTGGTTCGGCTCGCCCAGGATGCGTTCATTCATGCGCTTGCGGAAGTCGGTGAACTCGGCGATCCGGTCCTTGCTGCCGTCATCGGCCGCGCTCATGCCTGGCCCTGCCCGGCCAGCAGCGGCTCGAGCTTGCCTTCACGATGCAGGGCCATCATGTCGTCATAGCCGCCCACATGGACGTCGCCCACGAAGATCTGCGGGACGCTGGTGCGGCGGGTCCTGGCCATCATCTTCTCGCGCTCGACCGGATCCAGGTCGATGCGGACCTCGGTCCATTGCTGGCCCTTGCTCTTGAGGAAGTTCTTGGCGGCCACGCAGTACGGGCAGACGGCGGTGGAATAGATGGTGATGGCGGGGGTAGCGCCGGCGGACTGGGCTGTCACGGGAAACTCCACGATGGATCGACGGTCCATATATGGTACCGGTGCGCTGGAATTTCCACGCCACGCCCGCAACACTGTGGATTGATTAACGAATGGTTGCCCCCTGCCCTGCCACGCTGGGCCGACCCTGCCCGAGGACCGACCGCTTGCGACCCCTGCTGCTCACCGCTGCCCTGACCCTGGCCCTGGCCGCCCCGCTGGCGCAGGCCCAGGAGAAGCTGCCGGACATCGGCTCCTCGGCGGGCGAACTGCTGACCCCGGCCCGGCAGGCCGAATACGGCGCGATGATGCTGCGCGAACTGCGCAACTATGGCTACCTGCTGGACGATCCCCTGGTCAACGACTGGCTGCAGACCATGGGCACCCGCCTCGGATCCAACAGTGACCAGCCACGCCAGCCCTACACGTTCTTCGTGATGAAGGACCGGCAGATCAACGCCTTTGCCACCCTCGGCGGCTACATCGGCGTCAATGCCGGCCTGGTGCTGACGGCCGAGCGCGAGGACGAGGTGGCGGCGGTGCTGTCCCACGAAATCGCTCACGTCACCCAGCAGCACGTGCTGCGCGGGGTCGAGCGCGCGCAGCGCGACCAGATCCCGATCCTGCTGGGCATGCTGGCGGCGGTGGTTGCCGCCCAGGCCAGCAACAGTTCGTCCTCGGGCAATGCGACCATGGCTGCGATCAGCTCGGGCATGGGCCTGATGCAGCAGCGGCAGATCGACTACACCCGCTCCAATGAATCCGAGGCCGACCGGCTGGGCATCCGCACGCTGTCGCGCAGCGGCTACGACGTGGATGCGATGGCGGGCTTCTTCGAGCGCATGTCCTCGGCGATGCGCGGCAACGATGGCGGCTACAGCGTTCCCGACTTCCTGCGCACCCACCCGGTCAACACCACCCGCATCAGCGAGGCCAAGGCCCGCGCCGAACAGATGAAGAAGGACACGGTGCTGCTGACCACGCGCACGCCCAGCGGCGAGCGCAGGGAACGAGTGGATCCCGCCGACCCGACCCTGGGCGATCCGCTGCTGCGCGGTATCAACCCACTGCTGCCCGGCAGCGTGCTGCGGGTTCCGATCGGCCAGCTCAGCCGCGGCGCCAGTGGCGATTTCAACTGGGCCCGTGAGCGCCTGCGCGTGCTCAGCGCCGACAGCCCGGCCGACCTGCAACGCGAGTACACCGATCTTGCGCGCAGGCAGAAGGACGGTCTGGATGACGCCCAGCGCTATGGCCAGGCGCTGGCCACGATGCGCGGTGGCCGCAGCGGTGCCAGCCAGGCCCGGCAGACCCTCACCGACCTGCTGAAGACCCACCCGGACAGCCTGTGGGTCGCCCTGGCGCTGGCCGAAGCGGAATCGCGCACCGGCCAATCCACCCAGGCCAATGCGCGCTTCGAGCAGCTGCTTCACGAACACCCCAACAGCCGGCCGGTGGCCCTGACCTACGCCGAGATCCTGAACGAGCAGGGAGGCCAGGCCGCGGGCCAGCGCGCGCAGGCGATGCTGCGTCCGCTGCTGTCGCAAAGCGGTAACGATCCGGTCTTCCAGCAGCGCTACGCCCGCGCCAGTGAACTGGCCGGCGACAGCGTGCGCGCCAGCGAGGCCTATGCCGAGGCGGCGTTCCTGGGCGGGCGCCCGGAACAGGCCCTGATGCAGCTGCAGGCACTCAAGCGCAACCCCGCGCTGGACTATGTCGGTCGGGCCCGGGTGGATGCGCGGATCGAGGCGATCACGCCCACCGTGCTCGAGCTGCGCCGGCAGGGCGTGCAGGACCCGGATCTGGACCGCCGCTGAGTGCGGCATGACCGGCAGATGGCAGCAATGCCAGATGCCGGCCAGGCAGTCACAAACATGTCATCAAACCGTAGTCTACTGGCACCACTCCAGTAACTGAGCCCTACGGTGCCCTCGTGCAGAAACGCATCCTGATCGTCGATGACGAGCCCGCGATCCGCGAAATGGTCGCCTTCGCCCTTCGCAAGGGCGATTACGAACCTGTCCACGCCGGTGATGCCCGCGAGGCCCAGACCGCCATCGCCGACCGCGTCCCCGACCTGATCCTGCTGGACTGGATGCTGCCCGGCACCAGCGGCCTGGACCTGGCCCGGCGCTGGCGCAAGGAAACCCTCACCCGCGAAGTGCCGATCATCATGCTGACCGCGCGCGGCGAAGAGAACGACCGCGTCGGCGGCCTCGAAGCCGGGGTCGACGACTACGTGGTCAAGCCGTTCTCGGCGCGCGAACTGCTGGCGCGTATCCGCGCGGTCATGCGCCGCGCCCGCGACGATGACGAGGACGGCAGCGTGGCGGTGGGCGCGATCCGCATCGACGGTGCCGCCCATCGCGTGTTCGCCAACGACCAGCCGGTGCCGATCGGCCCGACCGAGTACCGCCTGCTGCACTTCTTCATGACCCACCCCGAGCGCGTGTATACCCGCGCGCAGCTGCTGGACCACGTGTGGGGCGGCAGCGTGTATGTGGAAGAACGCACCATCGACGTCCATATCCGCCGCCTGCGCAAGACGCTGGAACCGTTCAACGCCGAGAACATGGTGCAGACCGTGCGCGGCGCCGGTTACCGCTTCTCCACCGCAACCTGAGCCTCGTCGTGCCGGCGCCGTGCACCCCACGGTGCCGGCGTCGGCAACTCTGCTATAACTTCCGGTTCACCTGCGTGAACCGCCGCAACCCACGACGAGACCGCAATGCCCCGCCACATCCGCTCTGCCTGGTTGAAGACACTGGCCACCGTGGCCACCGTGTTGCTGTTGGCCGGTCTGGTCGGTTGGTTCACTGGCCACCTGTGGCTGTGCATCGCGCTGGCGGCACTGGCGACGCTGGTCTGGCACTACTGGCGGCTGCGCCGCGTGCTGCGCCGGCTGACCGCGCGCCAGCGCTGGGATACCGCCGCCGAAGGCACCGGCGTCTGGAACGAGCTGGACCGCCTGCTGTACCGCAACCAGGTCGAGATGCGCGTGCGCAAGCGGCGCCTGCTGGACATGCTGCGCAGCTATCGCGCTGCAGCGGCCGCGCTGCCCGACGCAGTGGTGGTGCTGGACCGCAACAGCCAGCGCGTGCAGTGGTTCAACGAAGCGGCCACGGCGCTGCTCGGCCTGCATCATCCGGGCGATCTGGGTGAGGCCCTGGTCGAACGCCTGCAGCCGATGCCGCTGGCCCACTGGCTGGCCGGTGGCCGCAACGCCGAACCGATCCTGGACGTGCCCTCGCCGGTCGATCCTGCGATCCGCCTGAACCTGCGCCTGATTCCCTATTCGTCCGACTACTGGCTGCTGATCGCCCGTGACGTCAGCAAACTGCTGCGCCTGGAACAGGTACGCCGCGACTTCGTGGCCAACGTTTCACATGAGCTGCGCACGCCGCTCACCGTGGTCCACGGCTACCTGGACATGATGGACCCGGAGGATTTCCCGGGAACCGGACCGATGCTGGAGGAAATGCGCAAGCAGAGCCAGCGCATGGCCCAGCTGGTGGAGGACCTGCTGACTCTGTCGCGGCTGGAATCGCAGGAACACAGCGAGGCCGAGACGGTGGCCATGCAGCCCATGCTGGCCACGCTGCGCCGTGAAGCCGAAGCGCACAGCCAGGGCCGCCACCAGATCAGCATCGACGACCTTGCCGGCGTGGACCTGCAGGGCTCGACCAAGGAACTGCACAGCGCGTTCTCCAACCTGGTCACCAACGCGGTGCGCTACACCCCGGCCGGTGGCCGCATCGCGGTGGAGTTCCGCCGCGAAGGCGACGGCGTGGTGCTGGCGGTGCGTGACACCGGCTACGGCATTCCGGCCACCCACCTGCCACGCCTGACCGAACGCTTCTACCGCGTCTCCAGCAGCCGCTCGCGCGAAAGCGGCGGTACCGGCCTGGGCCTGTCGATCGTCAAGCACATCCTGGGCCTGCACCACGCGCGCCTGGAAATCGACAGCGAGGTCGGCAAGGGCTCGGTGTTCGCCTGCCATTTCGATGCCGACCACGTGCGACCGCGTGAGTCCGCCCCCCTGACCTCCTTCGAAGAATGACGCCATGAGCAGCCTCGGATCCCTCCCCCTCCCCGTGAGCACGGACAGCGATCCGTTGCGCGACCCGGCGCTGTACATCAACCGCGAACTGTCGCAGCTGGATTTCAACTTCCGCGTGCTGGCGCAGGCGATGGATCCGCAGGTGCCGCTGCTGGAGCGCCTGCGCTTCATGTGCATCTCCTGCACCAACCTGGATGAATTCTTCGAGATCCGTGCCGCTGCGGTCCGTCATGCACAGGAGTTCGGCCTGCCGCCGGCACCGGACGGCATGAGCCCGCAGGCCATTCTCAATGCCATCCACGAGCGCGCTGCCGAGCTGGTGGACCAGCAGTACCGCTGCTGGAACCAGACGCTGCGCCCGGCGCTGATGGAGGCCGGCATCGGCGTGCTGGGCCGCAACTCCTGGACCCACCGCCAGAAGCGCTGGCTGCGCGCCTACTTCCGCAACGAGATCATGCCGGTGCTGTCGCCTCTGGGCCTGGACCCGGTGCATCCGTTCCCGAAGATCCTCAACAAGTCGCTGAACATCGTGGTGGTGCTGAAGGGCACCGATGCGTTCGGCCGCAGCGGCCACCTGGCCATCGTGCGCGCACCGCGTTCGCTGCCGCGGATCATCCAGTTGCCGGAAAAACTCGGCGGCCCGCAGAACTTCGTGTTCCTGTCCTCGGTGCTGTCCACCTTCGTGGATGAGTTGTTCCCGGGCCTGGAAGTGCTGGGCGCCTATCAGTTCCGTGTCACCCGCAACTCCGAGCTGGTGGTGGATGAAGAGGAAGTGGAAAACCTGGCGCTGGCCCTGCGCGATGAGCTGGTGGACCGCGGCTACCGGCCTGCCGTGCGGCTGGAGATCGCCCACGACATGCCGCGCGACATCGTACGCACCCTGCTGCAGAACTTCGGCCTGACCGAGAACGCGGTGTACCGCATCGACGGACCGGTCAACCTCAACCGCATCATCCAGCTGTACGACCTGATCGCCCAGCCGGACCTGAAGTATCCGCCGATGACCCCGCGCACCCTGCGCGACAGCGACGGCATCTTCGAGACCGTGGCCCGCCAGGACCTGCTGCTGCACCATCCCTTCGACGCGTTCGCGGCGGTGCTGGACCTGATCCGCCAGGCCGCGCTCGATCCGAACGTGCTGGCGATCAAGCAGACCCTGTACCGCACCGGCAAGGACTCATTGATCGTCGATGCACTGATCCAGGCAGCACGCGCCGGCAAGGACGTGACCGTGGTGGTCGAGCTGCGCGCGCGCTTCGATGAAGAGGCCAACCTGGGCCTGGCCGATCGGCTGCAGGAAGCCGGCGTGCAGGTGGTGTACGGCGTGGTCGGCTACAAGACCCACGCCAAGATGCTGCTGATCGTGCGCCGCGAAGGCCGCAAGCTGCGCCGCTACGTGCACCTGGGCACCGGCAACTACCACAGCGGTACCGCGCGCGCGTACACCGACCTGAGCCTGATCACCGCCGATGCGGACATCGGCAACGACGTGCACCTGCTGTTCCAGCAGCTGTCCGGGCTGGCGTCGAAGATGAAGCTCAAGCGCCTGCTGCAGTCGCCCTTCACCCTGCACACCGGGATCCTGGCGAGGATCGAGCGCGAGACGCGCATCGCCGCCGCCGGGCGACCGGCGCGGATCATCGCCAAGATGAACGCCCTCAACGAAGCGCAGGTGATCCGTGCGCTGTACGCCGCCTCGCAGGCGGGTGTGCAGATCGACCTGATCATCCGTGGCGCCTGCACCCTGCGCCCGGGCGTACCGGGTGTGTCGGACAACATCCGCG
Organism: Stenotrophomonas sp. 3(2025); assembly: GCF_052665395.1. NCBI lineage: Bacteria > Pseudomonadati > Pseudomonadota > Gammaproteobacteria > Lysobacterales > Lysobacteraceae > Stenotrophomonas > Stenotrophomonas sp. 3(2025). The sequence goes on from NZ_JBQOIF010000024.1 coordinate 21,374, forward strand.
TGCGCTCGATCGTCGGCCGTTTCCTGGAACACAGCCGGGTCTACTGGTTCGGCAACGACGGCGCACCGGAGCTGTACTGCGCCAGCGCCGACTGGCTGGAACGCAACCTGCTGCGCCGGGTGGAAACCTGCTTCCCGATCCTCGACCCGGCGCTGGCCAAGCGGGTGTACCGCGAGGTGCTGCAGAACTACCTGGACGACAACCTCAACGCCTGGGAGCTGGATGCCGAAGGCATCTACCACAAGCGCGCACCGGCCCACGACGAAGCCCCGCATTCGGCGCAGATGGCGTTGATGCAGGGCCTCTGACCCGGTAGGTGGCCAGGTAGGTGCCAACCTTGGTTGGCACGTTTGGATTCATCCACGCATGGCGTGGATCTACCGTGTCGACCAAGGTCGACACCCACCAACAGCCGCGTGAACCTGTCAAAGGTCGACATATGCAGGCCCTTTGATCCGATAGATGCCAACCTCGGTTGGCACGTTTGGATTCATCCACGCATGGCGTGGATCCACCGTGTTAACCAAGGTCGACACCCACCATGCGCAGGCCATGCCATTCCGACAGATCGCGAAAAACTGTCAAAGGCGGGGTGGGTCCGGTTGCGGGGGTGTCCGCGGCATGGATGCCGCGGTCAAGCCCCCATGGGTGAGGGCGCTTTGCTTGCGAAGCACTGCTTCGCAAGCGCCCGAACGCACAGCCGCCAGCGGCTGGGCCGGTCTGGGGGTTTACGGCGTCCCCCGCAACCGGACCCACCCCGCCATCCCACAGGAAGCCAGCTGTTGCTGTTGCTGTTGCTGTTGCTGTTACGTTGAGGTTGCCGGCCAGCGGCCGGTACTACCGCTCCGGCGGGTGCAGGGCGCAGCCCTGCCGCACTCCCCCCTCCAAAATGTGAAGGCCGCGCGGTGACGAGCACACCGCCCCTTCGGCTAACATTCGCCCATGCCGCATACCACCACGACTCCGCCCGCATTGCAGGATGGCGACCTGCTGGCCGCCATCGACCTTGGCTCCAATAGTTTCCACATGGTCATCGCGCGTTACACGCTTGGCCAGCTGCGGGTGATCGACCGCCTGCGCGAAACCGTGCGCATGGCCGACGGCCTGGACGGCAAGGGCGGACTCTCCGCCGCAGCGCGACAGCGCGCGCTGGAGTGCCTGGCCCGGTTCGGCCAGCGCATCCGCAACGTCCCGCCGCATCGCGTGCGTGCACTGGCCACCAATACCGTGCGCCAGCTGCGCTCGCCGCAGGCGTTCCTGATGCCGGCCGAAACCGCGCTCGGGCACGCCATCGAAGTGGTCAGTGGCCGCGAAGAGGCGCGCCTGATCTACCTGGGCGTGGCCCATGCACAACCGCCCAAGCCCGACCAGCATCGCCTGGTGATCGACATCGGTGGCGGCTCGACCGAGTTCATCATCGGCAAGGGCATGCAGACCCTGGAGCGCGAGAGCCTGCAGGCCGGCTGCATCGCCAGCACCCGTCGCTTCTTCCCCGGCGGCAAACTCAGCAAGAAGCGCTGGAAGGATGCACTGGCCGAAATCGGCCGGGAATTCCAGCCCTTCGCCAGCAAGTACCGCGCGCTGGGCTGGCAGGAGGCACTGGGGTCGTCTGGCACCCACAAGGCCATCAGCGAAATCTGCGCGACGATGAAGCTGAGCAAGGGTGCGATCACCGCCGAGGCGTTGCCGCAGCTCCGCGATGAGCTGCTGAAGGCCAAGAAGATCGACGACATCGTGCTGCCTGGCCTGTCCAGCGATCGCCGCCCGATCATCGCCGGCGGCATCCTGGTGCTGGAAGCCGCCTTCCAGGCGCTGGGCCTGCAGAAGCTGCTGGTCAGCAAGGCCGCGATGCGCGAGGGCATCCTCTATGACATCCTCGGCCGTGCCGGCGACAATGACCCGCGCGATGAATCGGTGGCCGCCCTCACCCATCGCTATGGCATCGACACGGTGCAGGCCGGCCGTGTGCAGGACACCGCACTGTCGTTGCTGGAGCAGGTGCAGGAGCGCTGGAAGCTGGATGCCGATGACGCACGCATGCTCGGCTGGGCCGCACGCCTGCATGAGCTGGGGTTGATGATCGCCCACAGCGGTTACCACGTGCATGGCAGCTACGTGCTGGAAAACTCGGATATCGCCGGCTTCTCGCGGCAGGAACAGCAGATGCTGGCGACGCTGGTGCGCAATCACCGCCGCGGCATCAGCAAGACCGCCTTCGATGCCATTCCCGAACGCCTGCTGCTGACCGCACGGCGCCTGGCTGCCCTGCTGCGCTTGGCGGTCCTTCTAAACCGTGCGCATGAAGACGCACCGCTGCCGGTGCTGGAGCTGACTGCCGACGACAGCCGCCTGTCGCTGATCGTGCCGCAGGACTTCATCGATGCGCGCCCGCTGCTGCGCGCCGACCTGATCGGGGAGACCGAGGGCATCGCTGGACTCGGCATCCAGTTCCGTCCGTTCGTGGTCTGAGCAGGGCGCCGGCCGTCCGATCGCCGGCCGGCGCCCGATTACATTTCGTTACAGTTCGCGCAATCGACCGCCAATTCCTGCTGCAACGCAGCAGCCTGCGGTGGCCATGCCTGCCGCGCCTTCACGTAAATCCCTGCTTTTGTTCACATTTCGTGAAACCACGTGATGTGTAACGACATAAACCGACACACCCTCTTTACATAGCATTAACCAACGAGACTACTATCGGGTCATCGGCTCGGTCCTGGACCTGCCGATTCCTTCGACGCCCGTTTTGGCGTCCTTTGCACGACCCGAGAGAGAGAGCTCGTCATGACTTCACGCACCACCGCACTGGGGCAGGCCATCCGCTACGCCCTGGCAACCACCGCGACGCTGGCTGCCCTGCCCGCGTTCGCCCAGAGCGGCAGCGCCGCTTCGCCGACCAACCTGGACCGCATCGAGATCACCGGTTCGCGTATCCGCCAGGTGGACGTTGAAACGGCGCAACCGGTGCTGGCCCTGAGCCGTACCGATATCGAACGCCAGGGCTTCAGCTCCGTTGCCGACATCCTGCAGAACGTGACCGCGATGGGCAGCCCGGCGATCAGCCGCGCAAACGCGCTGAGCTCGGGCGAAAACACCGGCGGCACCTACATCGACATGCGCAACCTGGGTGCGCAGCGCACCCTGGTGCTGGTCAACGGCAAGCGTCTGGGCATCAGCACCTCGGGCCTGCAGGACGTGTCCTCGCTGCCCGTCTCGGCGGTGGAGCGTATCGAAGTACTGAAGGATGGCGCTTCGGCCATCTACGGTTCCGATGCAATGGCCGGCGTGATCAACATCATCACCCGTTCCAACGTCAATGGCGTGACTGCCAACGTCTACCACGGCCAGTACAGCGAAGGCGACGGCGCGCGCGACCGCTTCGACGTGGTGGGTGGCTGGAGCAACGACCGCGTGTCGCTGACGCTGGCGCTGGAACACTCCGAAGAAAAGAGCGTGTGGGCACGTGACCGCTGGTTCAGCAAGTACGGTACCAGCGACCACAACCCCAATGACCCCTCCAACTGGACCACGCTGAGCCAGTACGGCCAGATCACCGGCCTGAAGGGTCGCCCGGGCTGCACCGATACCAGGCTGGGCTGCGGCTACTCGCTCAACCGCGGTGCCGACCCGACCAACCCGGCCAATTACCACCTGACCGATGCGACGCCGTTCACCGGTGACGTCAGCAATGCCAACGACCAGATGCACGTCATGTACCCGATCAAGCGTGATTCGGTGTACTTCGACGGACGCTTCAAGCTGACCGATGACATCAACCTGCGCACGGAGTTCGGCTACAACAAGCGTTCTTCCGAGCGCCAGATCGCCGGCTACCCGACCCAGTCCAGCTCGGTGTCGATTCCCAACGACCCGAACGCCACTGGCCAGATGTCCAGGGACAGCTACTTCAACCCGTTCGGCAGCCAGCATGGCTATGCCAACCCGACCGCGGTGTCCTGGAACCGCCGCACCTGGGAAGTGCCGCGCGTGAGCACCAGCGAGCTGAAGACCTATCGTGCGGTGGTGTCGCTGGATGGCACCTTCGAGATCGGCCAGCGCTACTTCGACTGGGACGTGGGCTACCAGTACAACCGCAACGAGCTGACCGCCACCGCCACCGGCAACCTGCACAAGAAGCGCGTGCGTGATGCCGTGGGCCCGTCGTTCCTCGACCCGGCCACGGGCAAGGTGATGTGTGGACGCCAGGGCGCGGTCATCGATGGCTGCAAGCCGTGGAACCCGCTGGTGCCGTTTGGCAAGAATGACCCGTACGGCCTGACCGGCAATGAGGAGCTGCTGTCCTGGCTGTTCCCGGCCGAAAAAACCACCGGCCGCACCACCACCAAGAACGCGTTCGCCAATCTGTCGGGCAGCATCATGACCCTGCCGGCCGGCGACCTGGGCTTTGCCTTCGGCGTCGAAAGCCGCAAGGAAGATGGCCAGTACACGCCTGACGCGCTGGCCCAGACCGGTGCCACCACCAACCTGGCCGCTGGCCCGACCGGTGGCAGCTACACGGTGAAGGAAGCGTACCTGGAGCTCAACGTGCCGATCCTGGCCGACCTGCCGGGTGCACGGGAACTGAGCTTCAGCGCCGCGACGCGTTTCTCCGAGTACAACACCTTCGGCAACACCCTCAACAGCAAGTTCGGCTTCAAGTGGAAGCCGATCGACCAGCTGCTGGTCCGCGGCACCTGGGCCGAAGGTTTCCGCGCACCGACCATCAGTGACCTGTACGGTGGCGGTTCGGAAACCTTCGCGCAGTTCAGCGATCCCTGCGACACCGTGTTCGGCGCTTCCAGGAACAGTGCTGAAGTCCGCGCACGTTGTGCTCGCGACATCGCCGACGCCGGCAACTTCCGCCAGCTGCGGCAGGGCAATACGCCGGTGACCACCGCGCAGGACGCTACTCCGACGCCGTTCGTATCCGGTTCCAACCCCCAGCTGACCCCGGAAACCTCGACCAGCAAGACGCTGGGCCTGGTGTGGAGCCCGACCTTCGTCAGCAACCTCAACGTTGCACTGGACTGGTGGAAGATCCGCATCGACAACACCATTGTCGATGACAGCCCGAACCAGATCCTCACCGACTGCTACGAGCAGGGTATCCAAGCACGCTGCAGCCGCTTCACCCGCGATGCGGCCACCGGCATCGTCACTGGCCTGAAGTTCGGCAACCGCAACGCTGGCTTCGCCGAGACCGAAGGTTACGACCTGGACGTCAGCTACCGCGTGGATACCAGCTACGGCAAGCTGAGCGCTGGCTGGACCAGCACCTACGTCAGCAAGAACGTGTACCGTTCAACCAACGATACCGGCGTGGTTCCCACCCCGATCAATGGCGTGGCCAACACCATCGGCACCAGCACCAGCCTGGCCTTCCGGGTGCGTTCGAACCTGGTGCTGGGTTGGGATATCGGGGACTTCGGCGTCAGCTGGACCGCACGTTACTACTCCGGCGTGAAGGAGCGTTGCCTCAACGCCACCCGCTACGCCGATGAGTGCTCCGACCCGGGCTTCATGGCACCGTGGATCAAGGGTACCCGCGATTACAACCAGCGTGGCGCGGTCACCTTCCACGACGTGCAGTTCCGCTACAACCTGCCGTGGGATGCCACCGTGTCGGTTGGCGCCAACAACGTGTTCGGCAAGGAAGGCCCGGTGATGTACAGCAAGCCGAATTCGTCGTTCTCCTACTACGGTGGCTACGACATCGGTCGTTTCATGTACATGAAGTACCAGCAGCGCTTCTGATCCACGCGCTGTCGCACCACCACGACCACGGCCCTTCGGGGCCGTGGTTTTTTTGTGCCGCTGAACTGCGCAGGCACCGCCCTGCCCGGCCGTCATCGCGCTGTCGCAAAGCGGTCATGTCGGCTACATCGCCAGCCCCGAGCATGCGTAAAACCGGAGGCCCGCCATGCGCTATGCCATCGTCACCGAAACCTACCCGCCGGAGATCAACGGCGTCGCATTGACCGTGCAGGGCCTGGAGCAGGGATTGCGCACGGCCGGCCACGAGGTCGACCTGATCCGTCCGCGACAGGTCAGCGAAGCACTGGATGCGGCGCCGGGCACCCTGCTGGTACCGGGCGCGGCCTTGCCGCGCTACCCCGGCCTGCGCTTCGGCCTGCCGGCACCGATCCGGCTGGGCCGGCACTGGCGGCAGCAGCGCCCCGATGCGGTCTACGTGGCGACCGAAGGTCCGCTGGGCTGGTCGGCACTGCGCACCGCGCGCCGCCTCGGCATTCCGGTGGCGACCGGATTCCACACCCGCTTTGACGAGTACCTGCCCGACTATGGCGTGGCGTGGCTGCAGTCGGCGGCAATGCGCTGGATGCGCCGCTTCCACAACCAGGCCGACGCGACCCTGGTGCCCACCCGTGAACTGCAGGAATTCCTGACCGACCAGGGCTTCGAGCGCGTGCGCCTGCTCGCCCGTGCGGTCGACAGCCAGCAGTTCGACCCGGCGCGCCGCGACCCGGCGCTGCGCGAGGAATGGGGCATCGATGGCACGGGCCTGGCGGCGATCTACGTTGGCCGCATCGCCGCCGAAAAGAACCTCGGCCTGGCGGTGAAGGCCTTCCGCAAGCTGCAGCAGGTGCGCCCGAAAGCGCGTTTCATCTGGGTCGGCGATGGCCCGGCACGCGAGAAACTGGCGCATGAGAATCCCGATTTCATCTTCTGCGGCATCCAGCGCGGTGATGCCCTTGCCCGGCATTTCGCCAGTGGTGACCTGTTCCTGTTCCCCAGCCGCAGCGAGACCTTCGGCAACGTGACCCTGGAAAGCATGGCAAGCGGCCTGGCCACGGTTGCTTTCGACTACGGCGCGGCCCGCGAGTACCTGCGCAACGGCGAGAACGGTGCCGCAGTGGAGGACGACGAGCAGTTCGTGCAGGCAGCGGTGCAACTGGCTGCCGATGATGCCCAGCGCCGCGCGTTGGGTGGCAACGCGGCACGCGCGATGAAGCGGCTGCACCCGCAGCAGGTGGTGGCGGAGTTCGAAAGCCTGCTGGCGGAACTGGCCAGCGCACGGAGGAGCGGACATGCGCACCACGCCGCTTGAACTGCTGGCCGGCCGCGAAGCCCGGCTGTGCCGCCGCGCCAACCACTACTGCCGACGTCGGCGTGTGCGACGCGTCTTTTCGATCATCAGCCGGCTCGGCGATGGCGTGTTCTGGTATGTCCTGATGGGCGCGCTGGTGCTCATCGATGGCTTCGACGGCCTGCGCGCATCAGTGCACATGGCCGCCACCGGCCTGGCCGCGCTGCTGCTGTACAAGGGCCTGAAACGCTGGACCAGGCGGCCACGGCCGTACGCGGCCGACCTGCGTATCCGTGCCTGGGTGGCGCCGCTGGATGAGTTCAGTTTCCCGTCCGGCCATACCCTGCACGCGGTGTCGTTCACCATCGTCGCGCTGGCCTACTACCCTTGGCTGGCGCCGCTGCTGGTGCCGTTCACCCTCGGCGTGGGCCTGTCGCGCGTAGTGCTGGGCCTGCACTACCCAAGCGACGTCCTGGCTGCCACCGGCATCGCTGCACTGCTGGCCTCGGCCAGCCTGGCCTGGCTGCCGTTGCCGGTGTGATGCCCTAGAATGTCCGCATGACCACGCTGTTCATCTCCGATCTGCATCTGGACCCCAGCCGTCCGGCCATCACCGACCTGTTCCTGCGCTTCCTGCGCGAGGAAGCGCCTGGCGCCGATGCGCTGTACATCCTCGGCGATCTGTTCGAAGCCTGGATCGGCGATGACACCCCCTCGGCCGCAGCCGACGCGGTGGCCGATGCGCTGAAGGTACTGTCCGACAGCGGCGTGCCGGTCTTCTTCATCCGTGGCAACCGTGATTTCCTGCTGGGCGAAGACTATGCCCGCCGCGCCGGCCTGCGCATCCTGCCGGACCCGTGCATGATCGATCTGTACGGCCGCCCGGTGCTGCTGCAGCACGGTGACCTGCTGTGCACCGATGACATCCCCTACCAGCAGTTCCGTGCCCAGACCCGCGACCCGGTCTTCCAGGCGCAGTTCCTGTCGCAGCCGCTGGAAGCGCGTATCGCCTTCGCGCAGAAGGCGCGTGATGCCAGCCAGGCGCGCCAGTCGGAAATGAAGCAGGGCGACCGTGCGCAGTTCGAAACAGTCACCGACGTGGCCCCGGCCGAAGTGGAAGCCACTTACGTGCGCCATGGTGTGGACACGATGATCCATGGCCACACCCATCGCCCGGCGATCCACACCCTGCAGGCCGGCGGACGCCGCTGCACCCGCATCGTGCTGGGCGACTGGTACGAACAGGGTTCGGTGCTGCGCGTGGATGCCAACGGCTGGACCCTGGATACGCTCAGCCGCGCATGATGGATCGCTTGGAGCCAACCAAGGTTGGCATCTACCAGAGCAGGTGCACGCGCCCTGGTAGACGCCGACCCTGGTCGGCGCCTGGACTCAGCGGAAGGCCGCGATGGTGGCCTTGGTATTGACCAGCACGCGCTGGTTGTCGGCACTGCTGGCGATACCCATCGGCACGCCGTTGTAGCTGATGTTCGGATTGGACCAGTAGTTCAGCCGCGGGCAGCCGGCCGAGCAGTCATAGGCCATGATCGTGCGCCAGCGCGATCCGCTGGCCGGCTCATAACGATAGCCATGGCCATAGGCATACGGCGACGTGCTCGGATCACTGGCGATGTCGTGCCGTGCGCTCTGCAGGTGGCCGATTTCATGGGCGAACGAGTAGTAGCCGGTGGCGCAATCCCAGTACACCGCAGCAAACGCGGTCGATGCGGTGGAACCGATGCCCGAGGCCAGTCCGCAGTAACTGGTGTTGTTGATCAGCAGTACGCCGACGTCGGCAGCCGTGTTGTTGCGGCTGGTGTGGATGCTGTCCATGTAGCCGTCGCTGGTGCCACGGAAGCGCGACAGATCGGTGGTGAAATTGCCGGACTCGGTGTAGCTGGTGGTCTCATAACCGGCCAGCTGCAGGGTGAGGCCTACGTTGCTGTTGGTGTAACCCTGGTTGGATTCGGCAACCGCCAACTGCACCAGCGACTGCATGTTGCCACCGTAGGCGGTCACTGCAGCATTGGTTGCCACCACCAGCACGCGGATGGTCGCCGGACTGCCCGACGAGGCCTGCGCAGTGCCGAGGCGCTCATTGGCCGGCATGGCGATCTTCGGCAACTGGTTGTAATCGGCCGGATGATCGGCCGGCATACGCGATTCATCCACCTCGACCAGCACGTGGCGATTGCCCAGCGGACGCAGACGATAGAGTTTGCCGTCCTTGCGGATCGAGCCGGTGAGCGTATTGCCCGAGCGCACCAGGATCAGCGAATTGCCCGGATCGTCCTGGCCATTGGACGTGGCCGCCTGCAGGCGATCGGACGGCGCGCGCAACTGGCCGTACCAGATGCTGCCGCCATCGGGCAGCGCCTCGACCTTGCTGCGAACGGCCTGCACCTTCTGCCCGAGCAGCTCGAATTCCAGCTGCGGCTGCGCGGTGGCGGCAGCATCGACACGCACTTCCTGTACGGCGGCGGTGGACGGGGTGGCCAGCAATCGCCCCAGTACCGGCTCGCTGGTGGCCGATGCACGGCTGAGCACGGTGACCGGCTCGAACAGCGGCGCCGCATGGGCGGCCGCCGCTACCGACAATCCCAACAACAGACCACCTGTCGCTTTACCTATCGATCTGGACATCATCTTGTCGCTCCTTGAAGTGAAGTGGACAGCGTTGATGCAGCACGACCCGGGGTGCCGGGTCCGGCCATCAGGCCTGCGCAGGGCGTGTGAATTCAATAGACGAGAGGAATGGAAATCGCGATCTGTGATCGACCGCATCTGCGTTCAGTCAGGTCAAAAGCGTCAGTACACTTCGCCAACACATGGCTTTCGCGCTACCGTGACGTGGCAATGACAGGGGATGCACATGGCGCCAGCGCAGCACAGCGGTGACACGACGGCTGATCCGGGCCTGCTGCGGATCGGACTGTTCTTCGATGGCACCCGCAACAACGCCCACAACCTGGCGCAGGGTCACCGGCAGGTGCCGCGACCGCGCCCCGCCCTGCTCCGCGCCGATGATGATTCGACCTACCAGAGCCGGTTGACCAGCAGCTACGACAACGGCGCCACCAACATCGCGCGCCTGCATCAGTTGTATCCGGACAGCCGGCGCACGCCCGGCAGTACACCTTCGCTGGCGATCTATGTGGAAGGCGTCGGCACCCGCGATGATGCCGAGGACGACCTGATCGGCCTGGCCTTCGGTATCGGCGCCAGTGGCGTGCAGGCGAAGGTGCAGCGAGCGTTGCAGGTGCTGCTGCCGGCGGCACTGTCGGCGCTTGCGTCGCAGTGGCGCGCACCCCTGCACAGCGTGCAGCTGGATCTGTTCGGCTACTCGCGCGGCGCGGCCTCCGCGCGCGATGTGGCCAACCATCTGCGCGGATGGGACGGCGCGCGCTGGCGGCAGCTGCTGCAGCAGGCGGGGCTTTCATGCAGCGCCGATTTCGCCCTGCCGCGGCCGATATTGCGCTTCATCGGCCTGTTCGACACGGTGGTCGCCGTCAACGGCGGCCGCGCCGACGAACACCCCCGCATCGCCCTGCCCGCAGGCATCGCCGAGACAGTACTGCAGCTCAGTGCGCGCGACGAGCATCGCCAGCACTATGCGCTGACCACGGTGGCACCAGCTCATCCCGAAATCGCACTACCCGGCGTGCACGCCAACATCGGCGGTGGCTACGACCAGGTGGAAGAAGGGCCCAAGCTGCTCAGCCGGCCGCGGCGGCAGCAGTTGCGCCGACCTGGCGTGGAGGACTACCAGACACCGCCCCTGGCACTGCTGCAGGCGACCACCGCGTACGCTGAAGCGCAGACCGACGCCGAACGCTGGCGGCAGCAGCTGGGGCTGAGTCCGAAGGAAGTATGGGTCGATGTCTGGCACCAGTGGCAGCAGCAGCGACGCGCGGGCAGCCGCAGCGTGCTGATGTCGCCGGTGCTGTACGTCACCGCTGCGGTGGTGCTGCACCGGCGCATCGATTGGCGCTACCAGCTGGTTGCGCTGCAGGTGATGCAGCAGCACGCCATCGCTGCCGGCGTGACCTGGACTACCGACGCGGCCAAGGTGGCGGGTTGGGAACTGCCCAGCGCGCTGCAGCCGATCGCGCGCCGCCTGATTGCCGGCCAGCCGTTGACCCCGACGCAGGAAGCGTTGCTGCGCCGCCGTTACCTGATGCAGTCCGCACACTGGAATTTCGATGCGCTGGGCGATACCGCCCTGACCTACACCGCCGACGCCGGTGTCAGCGAGCTGCCGTATCGCCCCGGGCCGGGGCTGTTCTACATCAACCGGCCGACGGTGGATGGCAGACGCCTGGTGTTGCCGAACGCATGAGAACCAAAATGGGGACGGAGGGAATCACGCCGTTTGTGCCACAAACGCCTTGATTCCCTCCGTGCCCTTTTCCTTCAACCCACCTGTTCGACCAGGTTGGCGAGCTCATCTGCATCGAACCCGGCCAGCAGGCGTGCCTCGATATTGAACGGCCCATGCAGGTAGCCACCGGCATACTCGACCAGCAGTTCCTTGAAACGCGCTCGTGGCTCGACGCCGGCGCGCTCGCAGTACCAGCGGAACCAGCGCGATCCGGCGGCAACATGTGCAACCTCCTCGCGCAGGATCACCTCCAGCACGTCGGCGGTTTCGCCATCGCCGACGTTGCGCAGCTTGTCGATCATGCCCGGCGTCACGTCCAGCCCGCGCGCTTCCAGCACGCGCGGCACCAGCGCCATGCGCGCCAGGCCGTCGTGCGCGGTCTTCTCGCACATTTCCCACAGGCCATTGTGCGCAGGGAAATCGGCGTACTCATGGCCATGTGCCAGCAGACGCTCGCGCAGCAGCATGAAGTGGCGCGATTCGTCGTCGGCGCAGCTCACCCAGTCGGCATGGAACGCCGCCGGCAGACCGCGGAAGCGGTACACCGCGTCCCAGGCCAGGTCGATCGCATTGAGCTCGATATGGGCGATGGCATGGATGAACGCCGCACGCCCTTCCACACCGCCCAGCCCGCGCCGGGGCACTTCACGCGGATGCACCATCAGCAACTGCGGCGGCCGGCCCGGCATGCGGATCGGATCGGCCGGCGGTGCATCGGCCGATATGTTCAAGCGGCCGGCGCGGAACGCAGCGGCGTAGGCCTGGGTCAGCGCGACCTTGCGCAGCGGATCGGCTTCGGCCAGGCACTGCTGCGCGGCGCGCAGCAGATTGCCGCCGACGTCAGGCACGTCGATCACCGCCTGGACCTCAGGCGCGGCGCTTGTGCTTGGCGTCGTCCGAACGCAGCTGCTGGATGCGCTCGAAGTAGCCCGGCTCGATGCCCGTCGGATAATGGCCGTTGAAGCACGACGAATCGAAGTTGCGCAGCGCCGGATTGCCTTCGCTCACCGCCGCTTCCATGTCTTCGATGTCCTGGTAGATCAGCCAGTCACAGCCCAGGTGCGCTTCGATTTCCTCGATGCTGCGGTTGTGCGCGACCAGCTCTTCAGCGGCCGGCATGTCGATGCCGTAGATGTTCGGGTAACGCACCGGCGGCGCGGCGCTGGCCAGGTAGACCTTGCGTGCGCCGGCGTCACGCGCCATCTGCACGATCTGCTGGCTGGTAGTGCCGCGCACGATGGAGTCGTCCACCAGCAGCACCACGCGGTTGCGGAATTCCAGGTGGATCGGGTTGAGCTTGCGGCGCACCGACTTCACCCGTTCGCCCTGCCCCGGCATGATGAACGTGCGGCCGATGTAACGGTTCTTGATGAAGCCTTCGCGGTACTTCACCCCGAGCACGTTGGAGATCTCCAGCGCGGCGTCGCGCGAGGTGTCCGGGATCGGGATGATGGTGTCGATGTCGTGGTCCGGGCGCAGGCGCAGGATCTTCTCGCCCAGCTTGATGCCCATGCGCATGCGCGCCTTGTGCACCGACACGTTGTCGATCATCGAATCGGGGCGTGCGAAATACACGTACTCGAAGATGCACGGCGTGTGTTCGGCCGGCTCGGCGCAGATTTCCGAGAACAGCTCGCCGCGCGCGGTGATCACCAGCGCTTCGCCCGGCTGCACGTCACGCACGCGCTGGAAGCCCAGCACGTCCAGCGCAGCCGACTCGGAGGCAACGATGTATTCGTCACCCTCGGCATGGCTGCGCTTGCCCAGCACCAGCGGGCGGATGCCATGCGGATCGCGGAACGCGACCAGGCCCAGGCCCAGCACCACGCTGACCACCGCATAGCCGCCCTTGCAGCGGCGGTGCACGCCGGCAACCGCGCGGATGGCGGCTTCCGGGCTGAGCTGGCGCTGCTGTTCCAGTTCGTAGGCGAACACGTTCAACAGCACTTCGCTGTCCGAATCGGTATTGACGTTGCGGCGGTCCTGCTCGAACACCTGCTGGCGCAGGTCCTCGGTGTTGATCAGGTTGCCGTTGTGGGCCAGCGCGATGCCGTACGGCGAATTGACGTAGAACGGCTGTGCCTCGTCCATGCCTTCCGAACCGGCGGTCGGATAGCGCACATGGGCGATGCCGACGCTGCCTTCCAGGGTGGACATGGTGCGTGCATCGAACACATCGCGGACCAGGCCGGTGGCCTTCTGCACCCGCAGGCGGCTGCCGTTGACGGTGGCGATGCCCGCCGCGTCCTGGCCGCGATGCTGGAGGACGGTCAAGCCGTCATACAACTGCCCGGCGACGTTCTGGTTGCCGACGATTCCGACGATGCCACACATGATGCGAGGTCTCCGCTGGGCTGTGCCCAGTTACAAGGAAGGTGGCCGTACCTGGCCAGAGTTGTCGCCGCGTCTGCGGTCGACATTGGCCGGGTCGTCCGGCTCGATGCTGCCCGGTAGTGCTGGGGCGTCCGGGCGCACTTCGGCCGGATCGTATGCCTCGCCCTGTTCCGCCTTCGCAGGCCGCAGCCATCCGCTGCCCGCCACTATCTGACCGAGTACGCCATTATCGCCTGTCGCTCCCGGCTTGCCCACTCCGGCGCCGGCGCTCTTGCCCAGCTCCATCAACGCAGATGGGGACAGCGCGTCCATCGGCAAGGCCTTGGGCAGCAGGTCGGTGCCCGGCACCTGCCACTGTGGCAGCTTGCTGTTCATCCAGGCCACGGCCGGGTTCAGCACCGGGCGCAGCGCCGAGCCGCGCCAGGAGGGTTCGGCGGTAAGCGGGGTGAAGCCGGCCAGCAACAGCAGCACGGCCGCGATCAGCCCGCCACGCACGGCACCGAGGACCCCGCCCAGCAGGCGGTCCAGGCTGCCCAGCATGTTGCGGTGGACGATGGCCTTGATGACCATGCCGATCACAGCGACCACGACCATCACGCCGATGCCGACGCTGAGGTAGCCGCCGATGAAATGCTCGCCGCCGGGCGCAGCCGGTGCGGCCCACCAGCGGGCGGCGTCATTGCCGAAGGCGAAGGCCGCCCAGGCGGCCACCAGCCACGATACGGTGCCGATGACGATGCCCACGAAGCCGCGCAGCAACCCAAGCAGGGTGGAGGCGGCGATCACGATCAGCAGCACCACGTCGATCATGGCGCCCCGCTCCTTCGGCGGCGCTGGCAACGGGGCTGCGTACAGGTCATGGGTGCGGTCGCACCATGCCGGCCACGCCGACCTTGGCGGCGACCTGCGCCTTCAACTGTTCAGCATCGGCGCGGTTGGCGACCGGCCCGACACGGACGCGGTGCAGGCTACCCTTTTCGGTACGCACCTGCTCGACGAAGGCGCTGAAGCCTGCCGCGCGCACCTTGTCGCGCAGGGCGTTGGCATCGTTGGCCTGGCCGAATGCGCCGAGCTGTACGGCAAACCCCACTCCGCTGGCGGCCGGTGCGGCCGGCGTGCTCGGCGGCGTGGCCGGCTTGCTGGCGGTCGCTTCGGGCTTGGGCTCGGGCTTGGGTTCGGGCTTCGGTTCCGGCTTGGCCACCGGCTTGGCGGCCGGCGGCGCTGCTGCAGTCGGCGTACTCGGCGGCAGACTTTCACTGCGCACCGGGTTGCCGGTCGCCGACGGCGTGGCCGCCGCGACGGGAGTACTGGCGCTCGGCGCGGGCGTCGGCGTGCTTGCCACCGGTGAGCTGGTCGAGGGCTTCGCGTCGAGCGTGATGACTTCTGCCTTCACGTCGGCACGCACCTTCACCGCCTGCAACCGGGCCGCTTCGGCCTGGGCACGGTCGGCATACGGCCCAACGCGCACGCGCCAGGCCGGGCGACCATTGATCGATGCGGTCTCGATGAAGCCCGGAAGCTGCGAACGCTTGAGGTAGGCGATCACCGCATCGGCGTCGGCCTGGCTGCCGTAGGCGCCGAAGGTCACCGCGTAGTTGCCGGCGGCGACGGCTGGCGAGGTGTCCACGGTCGGTGGTGTCGCCGGGGCGGCGGCCTCCTCGACGGGACGGGCCTGGCCACTCTGCAACCCGGTGGCGCCACCGGCCGGTGCGACCAGCGGCAGTTCACGGGTTTCAAACTGGCCATCGGCCGGCGCATCGGGCGCGGCGATCGGCACAGAAGCGACACCGCTGTCCGGGGCCGGGCCCTTGACGAGCATCGGCAGGAAAATGACGGCCAAGGCCACCAGGACGATGGCACCAATCAGACGCTGTTTCAGGGGCGTATCCACGTAGGGCAGGCGGCAGGCTGGACGTTGCGGTCGATTATACGGGTGCGCGACCGCACGGCGTCGGTAATGGCTGAACGGCGGTCAGGCGTGGGCCTGCAGCCATTGCAGCGCAGCGGCGGCGGTATGGAAGGAACCAAATACCAGCACCCGGTCGCCGCGCTCGGCGCGGGCCAGCACCTGCGCCAGCGCCTGTTCGACCGTGCCGGCCAGCGCCGCAGTGGCTGCCGCGGTATCTGCCAGCCGTGCCTGCAGTTCCGCCGCACTCTGCCCACGCGGGCCATCGAGCCCGGCCAGGGTCCAGTCGCTCACCACCTCCTGCAGGGCCTGCACCACGCCCACGGCGTCCTTGTCCTGCAGCGCGGCGTATACCGCCAGGGTGCGCCCGGGGGCTGCCTCGGCCTTCAGCGCGCGCGCCAGCTGGCCGGCTGCCTGCGGGTTGTGGCCGACATCGACGCGAACCTGCACGCCATCGCGCTCGAACGCCTGCAGGCGCCCGGAGATGCGCGCCGCTGCCACGCCTGCGGCCCATGCCGCGCGCGGCACCGGCCGGTCCAACGCGCGCAGCGCCGCGATCGCCGCACCGGCGTTGGCCAGCTGGATCGGCCCGGCCAGCGTCGGCGTCGGCAGTTCCAGGCGGGTGCCGACATCGCGCCAGCGCCAACGCTGCGCGTCGATCGGTTCGTAGAAATAGTCGCTGCCGCCGCGGATCGCATTGGCACCCACCAGGTAGGCGCGCGCCAGCACGCTCGACGGCGGATCGGTCTCGCCCAGGATCACCGGCTTCCAGCCGCGGATGATGCCGGCCTTCTCGGCACCGATGGCCTCGCGGTCCTCGCCCAGCCATTCGGCGTGATCGATGTCCACGGTGGTGATCACCGCCACGTCGGCGTCGACGATGTTGACCGCATCCAGGCGGCCGCCGAGGCCCACTTCCAGCACGGCCAGATCAAGATCGGCATCGGCGAACAGCTGCAGCGCGGCCAGCGTTCCGTACTCGAAGTAGGTCAGCGTCACATCACCGCGCGCTGCCTCGACCGTGTTGAACGCGGCCACCAGTGCGGCGTCATCGACATCCTGGCCATCGATGCGCACGCGCTCGTTGTAGCGCAGCAGGTGCGGCGAGGTGTACGCGCCGACCTTCCAGCCCGCAGCACGCGCGATGGCCTCGATGAAGGCGACGGTGGAACCCTTGCCGTTGGTACCACCGACCACGATGGTGTGCCTGGCCGGCGTGCCCAGGCCCATCGCGGTGGCCACGGTGCGCACGCGCTCCAGCCCCATGTCGATGCTGGCCGGGTGCTGGCGTTCAATGTAGTCCAGCCATTCGGCCAGAGTGGTCGGGGTGTTCTTCACGGCAAGGCTTCCAACAGGTGCAGGTGGTTCAGGGCAGAAGATTCAGAGTGCGCGGTGCTTGGCTTCACCGAAGAACGGCGTGTGGTGGGCGCAGTCGTTCAGGCGCACCACTTCCAGGCTGTCCAGGTCGGCGCCTTCAAGCAGGTTGAGCGTGGTCGGTGCCTGGCGGAAGGTCCACAGCCGCGACAACGGCAGGCCCAGCACCTTGCACAGGATCACCCGATTGACTGCGTCGTGGGCGACCACCAGCAGGGTGTCGTGTTCGCGAAGGCCTTCGGCGGCGCGGGCCAGGCCGCGCCAGCTGCGCTCCAGCACCAGGCGCAGCGATTCGCCACCGGGCATCAGCACGGTGTCCGGTTCATTGCGCCACGCCTGCAGGCGCGACGGGTCTTTTTCGTTGATTTCGCTGGCCAGCAGGCCTTCCCACTCACCGTGGGCGATTTCCTGCAGCTCCGGCTCGGTCAGCAGCATGTCGGCGCGTGCAGCACCCAGGGCCAGGTGCGCGGTGCGCTGGGCGCGTGACAGCGGCGAGGCCACTGCGCGGGTGATGTCCACCGAAGCCAGGCGGGCGCCCAGCGCCTGGGCCTGGGCCTCACCGATGGGCGAAAGCGGGATGTCGATCTGGCCCTGGTAGCGGCCTTCGGCGTTCCACGGCGTTTCGCCGTGACGGGCAAGCAGGATGCGCATGCGAACAAGGGGTCCTTGGGGGAGGAGTTCCGGCGCATTGTTCACATCCTGTGAAGTGCGCGGAACAGGGATGATACCTGTTCGGCGGACCCGGCCGGTCGGACCATGAAAAAACCCCGCGACAGACGTCGCGGGGTTGCAGGATGGCGGTAGATCCACGCCATGCGTGGATGCACCGCCCGGCAGAGCCTGCCGGGTTGCCGGCCAGCGGCCGGCACTACCTTATTTGGCCAGGTTCAGTTCCTTCAGCAGCTGCGGCGCCGGCGCCACTTCCTGCATGATCCACTGCATGTAGCGACTGTCGACGGCGATCATGCGGGTCATCACCGGATCGAACACCCAGTTGGAGCTGACCGATTCCCAGTTGCCGTCGAAGGCCAGGCCGACCAGCTTGCCGTTGGCATCGAGCACCGGCGAACCGGAGTTGCCGCCGGTGATGTCCAGGTTGGACAGGAAGTTCACCGGTACCGAACCGATCCGCTTGTCTTCCAGTCCGCCATAACGCTTGGCCTTGACCGCATCGAGCAGCGCCTTCGGCGAGTCGAACGGATCTTCACCGGTTTCCTTCGCCGCCACACCTTCCAGAGTGGTGAACGGGGTGTACTTCACGCCGTCCTTGCCATAGCCCATCACGTTGCCGAAGGTGATGCGCAGCGACAGGTTGGCATCGGGATAGACGAACTCGCCCTGGCTCTTCTTGTAGTCGGCCACGGCCTGCAGGTAGAGCGGACGAGCGGTCAGCGATTCGCCCTCGCGGATCTTCTTCTGCTCTTCCTGCTTCAGCAGCGCCGGCATGACGGCCACCGCGTACTGGATGGCCGGATCATTGCTGGCTTCAAACGCAGCGCGATCGGCCTTGAACCACTTCAGGCGGGTGTCCAGGCTGCCCAGTCCGGTGCCGCCCAGCTTGGTCACCAGCGACTTCACCGCAGTGGCATCGCTGCCGGCCAACCACGTGTTCAGCACTTCGTTGTCGCGCTGCGCGGCCGGCAGGGCCACGTACTGGTCCAGCCAATAGGTCTGCAGCTGCTGGTCCATCTTCGCCACGTAGCGGCGATCCATCTGCTTCAGGCTGCCCTCGATGGTGGTCAGGTCGCGATCCTGGTAACCCGCTTCGCGCTCGGCGTCGGGCTTGCTGCGCTCGATCGACAGGCGGTACAGGGTGATGGCCGCGCCCACCGCGGAGGTGTTGTTGAACTGGCCGACGAACAGGTCGCGCTCGCGCGTGGATTTGCTGGTATCCAGGTGCTGCAGCAGCTGCGCGTGTGCAGCCAGCGCCGGCTTGCCGGCAGCGCCCTGCTTCTTCAGCCAGGCCAGCACCGCCGCTTCTTCGGCCTGCTTCTGGCCGGCGGCATCGATGCGCTTGAAGCCTTCCAGCTGACCCAGGTAGTTCTTGGCCACGTTGTTCATGCTGGCCGCGGTGGCGGCGTACTTCACCTTGACGTCGGCGTCGGCCTTGCCGGCGTCGGCGATCATCTTCAGCACCGCGTTGTAGTGGCGGGCGATGGTCGGGTAGGTGAAGCTGGCGGTCTCGTTGAACTCACCGGCCAGCGCGTAGCGGTTGGTGCGGCCCGGGTAGCCGGCCACCATCACGAAGTCGTCGGCGCCCAGCGGCGTATCGGCGAACTTCAGGAAGTGCTTGGGCTGGTAGGGCACGTTGTCGGCCGAGAACGCCGCCGGCTTGCCGTCCTTGCCGACGTAGGCACGGTAGAACGAGAAGTCACCGGTGTGGCGCGGCCACATCCAGTTGTCGACGTCACCGCCGAACTTGCCGACGCTGCCCGGAGGTGCATAGACCAGGCGCACGTCCTTGATTTCCAGGTTGCGGAACAGACGGTAGGTGTTGCCGCCGGAGAAGGAATACAGGCGGCAGCGGAAGCCGGCATCGGCTTCACACGCGGCGACCTGGGCCTTGTCGAAAGCGTCCAGCGCACGGCTGCGGGCCAGCGGGTCCTTGCCGGCGCCGGCGATGGCCGCCTTGGCCTGGGCGGTGACGTCGGTGATCTGGTCGAGCACGAACACGCGGGCGTTCGGGCCGGCACTCAGTTCATCGCTGAGCTTGGGCGCGTTGAAGCCGTCCTTGATCAGGTTCTTCTGTGCGGTCGAGTTCAGCTGGATCGCACCGTAGGCACAGTGGTGGTTGGTGACCACCAGGCCCTGCGGGGAGACGAAGCTGGCGGTGCAGCCGCCCAGCGCGACCACCGCGCCCATCGGGTCACCGGTCAGGTTGGCCAGCTGTTCCGGGGACAGCTTGAGGCCGGCCTTCTGCAGCGGGCCGGCGATTTCCGGCAGCTGCTGCGGCACCCACATGCCTTCAGCGGCATGGGCGACCTGGACCAGCCCAAGGCTGGCGACGACGGAGAATGCAAGCAGGTTCGAGCGCATGGAGCGGCCCCTGGTAGTGGAACCCTCGATTGTAGCCCGCCGCCCTGCCCCGGCCCGAACCCCGGAAGTCATGGGCCCCGGCCCGCCGGGCATGGCCCGGCGCTACCCGCGCGATCTGCCGGTAGCGCCGGGCCATGCCCGGCGAGCGCAGCGGCGCTGTTCGAAACGCCCGCCTGCGCACAGCTTTCGTTCCACCGCTGCGCCCGCAGCGCAGCATGGGAAATCCGCGTGGCGCCCTATAATCCGCGCTTTCCCCCTGATGAGTTCCACCCGATGGCGCAGCAAACGATGAAGGCCCTGGTCAAGCGCGAAGCGGCCAAGGGCATCTGGATGGAAGAGGTTCCGGTGCCGACCCCGGGCCCCAACCAGGTCCTGATCAAGCTGGAAAAGACCGCGATCTGCGGCACCGACCTGCACATCTACCTGTGGGACGAATGGAGCCAGCGCACGATCAAGCCGGGCCTGACCATCGGCCATGAGTTCGTCGGCCGCATCGCGCAGATCGGCCCGGGCGTGACCGGCTACGAGATCGGCCAGCGCGTGTCGGCCGAAGGCCACATCGTCTGCGGCCACTGCCGCAACTGCCGCGGCGGTCGTCCGCACCTGTGCCCGAACACCGTCGGTATCGGCGTCAACGTCAACGGCGCGTTCGCCGAATACATGGTGATGCCGGCCAGCAACCTGTGGCCGATCCCCGACCAGATCCCTTCCGAGCTGGCCGCCTTCTTCGACCCGTACGGCAATGCCGCGCACTGCGCGCTGGAATTCAACGTCATCGGCGAAGACGTGCTGATCACCGGCGCCGGCCCGATCGGCATCATCGCGGCGGGCATCTGCAAACACATCGGTGCACGCAACGTGGTGGTGACCGACGTCAACGACTTCCGCCTGAAGCTGGCCGCCGACATGGGCGCCACCCGCGTGGTCAACGTCGCCAACACGTCGCTGAAGGACGTGATGAAGGAACTGCACATGGAGGGCTTCGACGTGGGCCTGGAAATGAGCGGCAACCCGCGCGCGTTCAACGACATGCTCGACTGCATGTACCACGGCGGCAAGATCGCCATGCTCGGCATCATGCCCAAGGGCGCCGGCTGCGACTGGGACAAGATCATCTTCAAGGGCCTGACCGTGCAGGGCATCTACGGCCGCAAGATGTACGAGACCTGGTACAAGATGACCCAGCTGGTGCTGTCCGGCTTCCCGCTCGGCAAGGTGATGACCCACCAGCTGCCGATCGACGACTTCCAGAAGGGCTTCGACCTGATGGAAGAAGGCAAGGCCGGCAAGGTGGTTCTCAGCTGGAATTGACCCTTCGGGTCAATTCCCCCGCAGGCTTCCTTATCCCCGCGCCGTCGGCGCGCCCCCTTGAACAACAAGGGGGCTCTCCCCCAGTTGGGATCAAGAACGCTGCGGAATCGAAAAAGGCGCCCATTGGGCGCCTTTTTCGTGAAGCGTGCCAGGCAAGCCAGGCACCTACCGTAACGCCTGCGGCGTTACTTGCCTACGGCCACGCTCAGCATCACCCGGCTGTGGGCCAGCTTGCCGGAGTTGTCGCGGCCATTGCCATCGGTGCCGTAGTAGCCCAGGCCGACATTGAACAGGCCGAACTGGCGGGCGACGCCGACGTTCCAGTCGGTGTAGTCCTTGGCGATACCGTCCTCGAAGGTGCTGCGGCCGACGTTGGCGTTGAGCGTGAAGTCCTTCGGCAGGCCCCAGCTGCCACCCAGGCCGAAGTACCAGCCGTCGGTGCTGCTGTTCCACACATCGTTGCTGTAGGCCACCGTCAGCTTGTAGGTGTCGTCCAGCGTGGTGGTGGTGATCAGCTCGTTGTAGTTCTGGTGGCTGGCCTTGAGGTAGGTGTAGCGATTCAACAGCACGTCGAAGTTGACGCGCTCGGTCACGTCCACGCCGTAGCCGATCAGGTAGTCGACCTCGGTCTTCGGATCGCCCGGACCGAAGTCCACGCCCGAGCCCCAGACGCCGGCATACAGGCCCACCGGGCTGGTGTAGGTGAAGCCGGCCTGCAGGGTCGGATCCTCATCGGTCTGCGACACACCACGGAACAGGTAGTCCGAGACGGCGGTGACGTTCCAGCTGTACGGAGATTCGTTGTCCTGGGCGCTGGCGGCGAACGGCGCGAGGGTCAGGGCGGCGGCAATGGCGAGGCAGGCACGGGCGTGCTTCATGAGCGTCTCCGGTGGGGGCGGTGGCGTGGAAGGCGGGATCTGCAGCGGGCGCAGCAACCGGAGCCAGACGGGCCCGGTTCACGAATTTTTAACCCGTTTGCTATTGCGATGCAACATGTGCCGGCCATGGCGGCGCCCCATCCGGGCCGGTCCGCTGCGGTCGATGCCCGGTAGAATCAGTGGTTTCCCGTGCTGAGCCGTGCCCACGCCATGACCGACTCCTCCGCCCTGACCCGCCACTATGCTGAGGAACTGGACGCCATCCGCGCCCAGGGCCTGTTCAAGTCCGAGCGGATCATCACCAGCCCCCAGTCCGCCGAGATCACTCTGGAAGACGGCCGCAAGGTGCTGAACTTCTGTGCCAACAACTACCTCGGCCTGGCCGACCATCCCGACCTGATCCAGGCCGCGAAGGACGCGCTGGACAGCCACGGCTTCGGCATGGCATCGGTGCGCTTCATCTGCGGCACCCAGGACCTGCACAAGCAGCTGGAGAAGCAGATCGCCGACTTCTTCGGCAAGCAGGACACCATCCTGTACGCGGCCTGCTTCGACGCCAACGGCGGCCTGTTCGAACCGCTGCTGGGCGAGAACGACGCGATCATTTCCGACGCACTGAACCATGCCTCGATCATCGACGGCGTGCGCCTGTGCAAGGCCAAGCGCTTCCGCTACGCCAACTGCGACATGGCCGATCTGGAAGCGCAGCTGCAGGCCGCCGATGCGGCCGGCTGCAAGACCAAGCTGATCACCACCGACGGCGTGTTCTCGATGGACGGCTTCATCGCCCCGCTGGACGAGATCACCGCGCTGGCAAAGAAGTACAACGCGCTGGTGCACATCGACGAATGCCATGCCACCGGCTTCCTCGGCGCGACGGGCCGCGGCTCGGCCGAGGTCAAGGGCGTGCTGGAGAAGATCGACATCATCACCGGCACCCTGGGCAAGGCCATGGGCGGTGCACTGGGTGGCTTCACCTGCGCCAGCGCCGAAGTGATCGAGCTGCTGCGCCAGCGCTCGCGCCCGTACCTGTTCTCCAATTCGCTGCCGCCGCACGTGGTCGCCGCCGGCATCAAGGCGTTCGAGATGCTGGCCGCGGCCGATGACCTGCGCAGCACCCTGGCCGCCAACACCACCTACTTCCGCGAGAAGATGACCGCTGCCGGCTTCGACGTGAAGCCCGGCGTGCACCCGATCAGCCCGGTGATGCTGTACGACGCACCGCTGGCGCAGAAGTTCGCCGAGCGCCTGCTGGAAGAAGGCATCTATGCGATCGGTTTCTTCTTCCCGGTGGTGCCCAAGGGCCAGGCGCGCATCCGCACCCAGATCAGCGCCGCGCACACTCGCGAACACCTGGACCGGGCGATCGATGCGTTCACCCGCATCGGCGTCGAGCTGGGCGTGATCAAGGGTTGATCACCCACGGGTAGCGCCGGGCCATGCCCGGCGGTTTCCCGATAGCCGCGCCACGCGCCCGCCGGGCACGGCCCGGCGCTACCCATCAGGACGTGCCGACCAAGGTCGGCACCTGCCAGGCCTTATTTCTTCTTTTTCTTCTTGTCCTTGGGTTCGTCCTTGCTGGCGACCACCACCGGCTTGGCGGCAGCGTCCTGGCCGTTGCCCTTGGCAACGCGGATGCCATTGGCTTTCATCCAGGCATCGAACTGGTCGGCGGTCATCTTCTGGTCGCCGTTGCTCATCATGAAGCGATAGCTGCCGCGGCCATCCAGCTCCGGGGTCTTTACTTCAACCACCGGGGTTTCGGCCGGGCGATCGGCCTTGGCCGTCTTCTTGTGGCCGCCGCAGGCCGTCAACAGCACGATCGGCAACAACAGGCTGGCGCAGCGCAGGGTTTGCTTGAGGGTCGGGTGATACATGGCAGGCTCCGTTCTGGACATTCGACAACCAGGCGCCCCCTACGCCTGGAACGGTGGCCGGCAAGCGCCGGCCGTGGGCATCACTCAGCCCGGTGCAGCGGCCCCCAGCCGCTGCTGGTCGCTGACCTCCAGCGCCCGCCACTGGCCCTTGCCGAGATCGCCGAGCGTGAGCTCGCCGATCGCAACGCGGACCAGGCGCAGCACCTGCAGGTCGAAGGCCGCCAGCAGGCGACGGATATGGCGGTTGCGGCCCTCGTCAAGGACCACCTCCAACCAGGCGGTCTTGTCGCCGCTGCGCAGCACGCGCACGGCCAGGGCAAGCAGGAACTCGCCCTCGTCTTCGACACCGGCGCGCAGCGCGGCCAGGGTGTCCTCGTCGGGCAGGCGATCGACCTGCACGTGGTAGGTCTTGTGCGGGCCGGTCTGCGGATCAGTCAGGCGCGCAGCCCACTGCGGATCATTGCTGAACAGCAACAGGCCTTCACTGGCCTTGTCCAGGCGACCGACCGGCGCGATCCACGGCAGGCCGGCGCCATCGAAGCAGCGGTATACGGTGTCGCGGCCACGCTCGTCCTGCACGGTGGTGACCACCCCGCGCGGCTTGTTGAGCATCAGGTACAGACGTTGCGGTGCGCCCATCGGCTGGCCGTCGACCTCGATCGGCGGCGCCGGGCTGGCAATCGGGAATTCAGGATCACGGACGATGCGCCCGGCGACACGAACACGGCCATCGGCGATCCAGCGCGCGGCCTCGCTGCGCGAACACACGCCGGCCTTGGACAGCACGCGCGCCAGGCCATGGCGCACGCCAGCGGAAACCGCAGGGGGATTCGCACGCCCACGCGCAGCGTGGGAGCGGGCAGCGGGGGCAGCAGGTGGGCGGCGCGTACGCAAGCCTCTGCTCCCCGCCGCGCTTACTTCTTGTCGACCGGCTTGGTCTCAGCCGGTACTTCGGCTGCGGCCGGGGTAGCTGCCGGAACCGGACGTGCCTTGACCACGCGTACACCGCGGGCCTTCATCCAGGCGTCGAACTCTTCGGCGGTCATGCGCTTGCCGTTCTGGCTCATGTCGAAGCGCCACGGCGTGTTGTCGAACTCGGTCTGCGGCTTGTACGCGGCCGGATCATTGGGCTTCACCGCCGGCGCGCTCGGAATCGCCTTGGCGATGTTCTGGCAGCCGTCGATGCGCAACCGCTGCAGCACCTGGTCCAGCGACTGCGACGGATCGTAGCTGCTGCCCAGCACGCCGCTGGCCATGCCCAGCTGGCTGCTGCGGATGTACAGCTCATCGGCCACCGGGGCGACGGCCGTGGCCGGCAACGGCAGCGGCGAGGCGCTGGTGTTGACCGAGCAATCAACCGCAGCGTGAGCAGCAGGAACCAGGGCCAGCGCCAGAACGGCAGCCGATGCAGAGCGCAGCATGAGGGCATCCACGAAAGGAAGTGACGCGGCGAGTTTAGCAATGCCGCGTCATCTTTCAAGCGCCACTTTCAATGAATACGGCAACTCATTGGTTTCATAAGCAAATTGCCGACGAACGGTCGCATTTCCAGCGCTGATTCATCCATGCCACACGCACAAACAACAAGACCCGGCCGAAGCCGGGTCCTGCTGTGTCTTACTGGCAGAGCGTCAGAACTTAGTTCTGGACGTTCAGCTCGGTACGACGGTTCTTGGCGCGACCTTCCGGATTGTCCGAACCATCCGGGTTGGTGTTCGGCGCAATCGGACGGCTCTCGCCGTAGCCGATCGGACCGGCCAGACGGCCAGCGTCGACGCCGTTCTTGGTCAGGTAGTTGTACACCGCGGTAGCACGACGCTCCGACAGCTTCTGGTTGTAAGCGTCGGTACCCTTCGAGTCGGTGTGACCGGCAACTTCAACGCGCAGATCCGGGTAACGCTTCAGGATCTCGGTGGCTTCGCTCAGGATGGCCACAGCGTCCGGACGCAGGTTCGACTTGTCGAAGTCGAAGTTCACGCCCTTCAGGTCGATCGAGACCGGCACCGGGCAACCGTCCGGACCGATGGTCTGACCCGGCTGCGAGTTCGGGCACTTGTCGTCGCAGTTGTTGACGCCGTCACCGTCGTCATCCAGGTCGGCGCAGCTCGGGGCAACCGGAGCCGGAGCCGGAGCAGCAGCCACCGGGGCCGGGCCCAGCGGGATCACGACGCCGACCGAAGCCAGCACGTCGCCGAACCAGCTTTCGTCGCGCGCGGCGATGCTCTGGTCGTCGAAGTCAGCGCGGTAGGCCACTTCGGCGCGGACAGCAACGCGCTTGTCGAAGGTGGTCTGCAGGCCGACGCCGAGCTTGGCAGCCAGGTTGCCGTCCTTGCGATCACGCGGACCGTTGGTGTCCAGAGCCGGGTACTCTTCTTCCGACTTCTGGTAGCCCAGGCCGCCCACGATGTAGGGGTTCCAGCCGCGGCCTTCCTTGATGAAGTGGCGACGCAGATCGAACGACACGCCGTACTGCGACCAGTTCTGATCCTGGTTGGCGTCGAAGTTCGGGTTCTGGTAGTTCAGCTCACCATCCAGCGACCAGTTCGGGCTGATGAACTTGCCCAGACCCAGGGTCACGAACGGAGCGTCGTTGGTCAGGCGGTCGTTGTCCTGGAAGTTGAAGCCGGCCGAACCGGTCAGGTACCAGCGGTCATCGAACTCCTGCGCCGACGCAGCCTGGGCGAATGCCAGACCGCCCAGCAGCGCGGCAGTAAGGATCTTCTTGTTCATTGAGTACAGCTCCTATTTCGGGGGTATGAAACCGGTAGAGGCATGGGCCAGCACTACTGCGTCGATGTTCAGACAGCCGATTCAGCACGCCACCGCCGCGAACATTATGCTCAGGCGGGTGAAGGTCATGTTAACAGTCCCGTAACATGTGAAGCGCCGCGCACGACCGGCCACCGGTCCGACGTTGAAACCCTATACAGGATGATGAAAATCCGCAAGACCCACGCACCACAAGGGTTTGGAAGGGTTTAACGGCCAGATGCGTCAGATTTGGCGCGGGTTATCCCAAAGCGGTTCAGCGCGCGCCCATCGAGGTGAGGAACCTTATGATGCAGACAGGAACCGAGCTGGAGCTGCAATGAAAGCCGTCGCCCTGTGCCGTGACTCCGCCCCTGCTCTGCGCGATCTGGTGTTGCCACCGCCGCAGCCGCCGCGTGGTCGTGATCTGCTGATCCGTGTCGAAGCACTTTCCGTCAATCCCGTCGACGGGAAACTGCGTGCAGCCACGCCGGCCGCGTCGCTGGATACCCCGCGCATTCTCGGCTGGGACGCGGCAGGGGTGGTCGAAGCGATGGGCGAGGAAGCCAGCCTGTTCGCCTCCGGTGACGAGGTCTACTACGCAGGAGATGTCACCCGCCCTGGCTGCAATGCGCAGTATCAGCTGGTGGATGAGCGGCTGGTGGCACGCAAACCGACCACCCTCGATTTCGCCGAAGCGGCCGCGCTGCCGCTGACCACCCTCACTGCCTGGGAACTGCTGTTCCAGCGCATGCCCCTGCAGCTTGATGATCGCCGCCACGCCGGCCAGCGCCTGCTGGTGATCGGTGGTGCCGGCGGCGTCGGCTCGATGGCGATCCGGCTGGCCCACCATGCGGGGTTTGAGGTCATTGCCACCGCCTCGCGGGAAACCTCGATCGACTGGTGCCGGCGGATGGGCGCCCAGCATGTCATCGACCATCGCCAGCCCCTGTTGCCGCAGCTGCAGGCGCTTGGCGTCGACGAAGTGCAGGTGGCACTCAACCTGGCCGACACCGATCACTACTGGGACGAACTGGGCCAGCTGCTGGCGCCACAGGGACATGTAGGCCTGATCGTGGAACCCCGCGGCCCGCTGCGCATCGGCGATCCCTACAAGGCCAAGTGCATCGGCATCCATTGGGAATTCATGTTCGCCCGCGCGCGCTTTGCCACCGCCGACCGCATTGAGCAGCACCGCATCCTCAACCGCGCCGCCAGCATGATCGACGCGGGCCAGTTGCGCGGCACGCTGAGCGAAGTGCTGGGCCCGATCAATGCGGCCAACCTGGATGCCGCGCATCAGCGTCTGGCCGGCGGCCGCACCATCGGCAAGCTGGCGCTTGCCGGCTGGGACGACTGATTCACCATCCACAGCCTGTCGCAGTGGATTGGCCGACATCTGTATCTATTGAGCGGGCTATTTCGGGGATAGGGTGGCAACAGATTTCCCTCTCCCCGAGCCTGTCATGCCCACCGCCCTGCCCTTGCGCCTGCTGCAACTGATCATCGGCCTGTTCCTCTACGGCTTCGGCGCCTCGCTGATGATCCGCGCCGCCATCGGTGTCGCGCCGTGGGACGTGCTGTCGCAGGGCATCGCTGCGCAGACGCCGTTGTCATTCGGCCTGGCCACCAACGTGATCGGCGCGCTGGTGCTGCTGCTGTGGTGGCCGCTGCGGCAGAAGCCCGGCGTCGGCACTGTGCTCAATGTGATGCTGATCGGCCCCTCGGCCCAGTTCGGGTTGTGGCTGCTGCCGCCGGCGGTCGGCCTGGGCTGGCAGGTGGCGATGTTCTGCGCCGGCATGCTGCTGGTGGCGCTGGCCACCGGCCTGTACATCGGCGCCAGGCTGGGCCCTGGCCCGCGCGATGGCCTGATGACCGGACTGCACGCGCGCACCGGCTGGCCGGTCTGGAAGGTGCGCAGCCTGATTGAAGGCAGCGTGCTGCTGCTGGGGTGGTGGCTGGGCGGCAATGTCGGCGTCGGCACGCTCGCCTTCGCGTTGCTGATCGGGCCGTTGTGCGGGGTCACGCTTGGCTGGTTCGGGATCGGCCGAAGCCCGGCGGGTAGTGCCGGGCCACGCCCGGCGAGCGCGCAGCGCGGCCAGGGGTGATCGCGTCGCCGGGCATGGCACGGCGCTACCGAGCGAGGCAGCCCTTGCCCCGGGCGCCGTTTCGCGGCACCCTTCGCGCTTCCGTACGCAAGCGTATCGACATGTCGCCAGCCAACGAAAGCGCCTTCCCCCACCTGTTCGCCCCGCTGGACCTGGGCTTCACCCAGCTGCGCAACCGCGTGCTGATGGGCTCGATGCACACCGGCCTGGAGGACCGCGCGCGCGACTTCCCCCGCCTGGCCGCCTACTTCGCCGAGCGCGCCGAAGGTGGCGTTGGCCTGATCGTCACCGGCGGCTTCGCGCCCAACGTGGTCGGCTGGCTCAAGCCGTTCGGCGGCAAGCTGTCCTGGCCTTGGGAAGTGCGCCCGCATCGGCAGTTGACCGCCGCCGCGCACCAGCACGGCGCGAAGATCTGCCTGCAGCTGCTGCATGCCGGGCGCTACGCCTATCACCCGCTGTCGGTGGCGCCGTCGAAGCTGAAGGCGCCGATCAATCCGTTCACCCCGCGCGCCTTGTCGGCCAGCGGCGTCGAGCGGCACATCGCCGACTATGCACGCAGCGCGAAGCTGGCCCGCGAAGCCGGCTACGACGGCGTGGAAGTGATGGGCTCGGAGGGCTACCTCATCAACGAGTTCATCGCCCCGCGCACCAACAAGCGCGATGACCGCTGGGGCGGTGATGCCGCACAGCGCATGCGCTTCGCGGTGGAGATCGTGCGCCGCATCCGCGAGGCCTGCGGCCCGGATTTCATCATCATCTACCGCCTGTCGCTGGTGGATCTGGTCGATGACGGCAGCAACTGGGAAGAGATCGTGCAGCAGGCGCAGGCGATCGAGGCCGCCGGTGCGACGATCCTCAATTCCGGTATCGGCTGGCACGAAGCGCGCATTCCGACCATCGCCACCTCGGTGCCGCGGGCTGCCTTCGCCGGGGTCACCGCCAAGCTCAAGCCGCATGTAAAGGTGCCGCTGGTGGCGACCAACCGCATCAACATGCCCGACGTCGCCGAGCGCATCCTCGCCAATGGCGGCGCCGACATGGTGTCGCTGGCACGCCCGCTGCTGGCCGACCCGCAGTGGCCGAACAAGGCCCGCGCCGGCCGTGCCGAGGCCATCAACACCTGCATCGCCTGCAACCAGGCCTGCCTGGACCATGTGTTCGAAAACAAGCTGGCAAGTTGCCTGGTCAACCCGCGTGCCGCCCACGAGACCGAGCTGGTCTACACCCCGACCACCGCACCGAAGCGGGTGGCCGTGGTCGGCGCCGGCCCGGCCGGCCTGGCCTGCGCTACGGTCGCTGCCGAACGCGGCCACCAGGTCACCCTGTTCGACGCCAGCGAGGAGATCGGTGGCCAGTTCAACGTGGCCAAGCGCATTCCCGGCAAGGAAGAGTTCCACGAGACCCTGCGCTACTTCCGCCACAAGCTGGGCGAGACCGGCGTGCAGCTGCGCCTGGGCACCCGTGCCGACGCGGCCAGCCTGGCCGGCTTCGACGAGGTCGTACTGGCCACCGGCATCGTGCCGCGCAAGGTCGACTTCCCCGGTGCCGACCACGCCAAGGTGGTCAACTACCTGGACGTGCTGCTGGGCCGGGTCGAGGTGGGTGCCAGCGCCGCCATCATCGGCGCCGGTGGCATCGGCTTCGATGTCGGCGAGTTCCTTGCCCATGACGGCCCCTCGCCATCGCTGGACCCGCAACGCTGGATGGCCGAATGGGGCGTGGATGCCACCTTCGAGGCCCGCGGTGCACTGGCCCGCCCGGCCGTGGAGGCGTCGCCGCGCAGGCTGTGGCTGCTGCAGCGCAGTGCCGGCAAGCCCGGTGCACGCCTGGGCAAGACCACCGGCTGGATCCACCGCGCCACGCTGAAGGCCAAGGGCGTGCGCATGCTGGGTGGTGTCGAGTACCTGGGCGTGGACGATGCGGGCCTGCGCATCCGCGTGGACGGCAGCGAACAGCTGCTGCCGGTCGACCACGTGGTGATCTGTGCCGGCCAGGAACCGCAGCGCGCGCTGCAGGCCGAACTGCAGGCCGCGGGCGTCACCGCACACCTGATCGGTGGTGCAGACGTGGCCGCCGAACTCGATGCAAAACGTGCGATCGATCAGGGCAGCCGGCTCGCCGCCGCGCTCTGATGAACACCTGAATGGGGGCCGGAATGTGATTTCCGTCACCGCCCCCCAAGCTGAATGTCAAGCCGGACGATTCAGGATGCGTTCGGCAATACCCCCCTACCTTGCGCCGACTTTCTGCTCACCAGCCAGTTTCCGGTGAGCCGGTGCGGACCCCGCCGATCGATCCACGATCGTGTTCTTGGGGCCGCCCACGGGGCAGCCCCGATGGCCGCCTCCCCATGACGCCAAGTCGTACCCCGCCTCCAGCAGCCTGCGCTGCCGGAACCGCCAGGTGCGTCCCACACGGAGCAAGGAGTTATATGAAACTGGCCTGGATTCTCTGGCTGTCGCAGTTGCTGCCGCAGCCGGCCGCTGATTCATTGTGTTTGAGCACCACCGTTTACCTGGAAGCCCGCGACCAGACCCTGCGTGGCCAGCAGGCCGTGGCCGAGGTCGCCCTGCGTCGCCTCGACAGTGGCCTGTGGGGCGACTCGATGTGCCAGGTGGTGACCGCGCGCAAGCAGTTCGCCCCCACCATCGTCTCCCCCGGCACCCAGCTGGGCAACGATGCGGCGTGGAGTGAGGCGATGGACGTGGCCTTCGACGCCGAGCGCAACTGGGCGCTGCCAGCCGGCGAGCGCCGCGAGATCGTGCCTGGCGCCAGCCACTTCGCTGCGCTGGCCATTGCCAGCCCGAACTGGCGCAACGCCTACCAGGTGGCCACCATCGGCGATCACACCTTCTACAAGGTGCAGAACCTCAAGCCCCGGCAGTCGTAACGATCCGTTGCCGGTGGCAGCGTTGCCGCGTGCCGCTGGGCTCTGGGATAGTGGCGGTTTCCCGCCACACCCCGCCTGGAGTTCCCATGAAGCTGTACAGCAAGCCCGGTGCCTGTTCCACCGCCGACCACATCGCCCTGCAGTGGACCGGCCAGCCGTTCGAGGTCGAACTGCTGAACAAGGACACCCTGAAGGGTCCGGAATTCCTCAAGATCAATCCGGCCGGCGCGGTACCGGCGATCGTCGATGGCGACTTCGTGCTGGTGCAGAACGCGGCGATCATGGGCTACATCGCCGACAGCTACCCGCAGGCCGGTCTCGGCGGCGATGGCAGCCCGCGCCAGCGCGCTGAAGCCACCCGCTGGCTGGCCTTCGTCAACTCCGACGTGCACCCGGCGTTCTCGCCGCTGTTCGCGCCGGGCAAGTTCATCGCCGATGAAGGCCAGTACGACGCGATCCGCGCTGCCGCGCACAAGCGCCTGCGCGCCCTGTTCGAGACCGCCGACAGGCAGCTGGCCGACAAGCCGTGGCTGGCCGGCTTCCGCAGCTTCGCCGATCCCTACTTCTACATCACCCTGCGCTGGGCGGCCGGCGCCAAGGTCGACCTGTCGGGCCTGGACAACCTGGCCGCCTACAAGGCGCGGATGGACGCCGATCCGGGCGTGCAGGCGGTGCTGAAGGCCGAAGGCCTGGCCTGATGGAACCGGGGTCGGATCCGTCTGCGCAGCAGGCGGCTCCGACCCCATTGGTGCCATCGGCGCGGTCAGCCGATTTCGCGGATCACTTCGCCCTTCGCATCGCGCAGGAACGTCAGCACCACTTCAACCTGCAACGTATTCGACACCGGGTAGGTTCCGCGTTGCGGCCGCACGTCATGCCAGGCCTGCAACGCCGCCTCATCCAGTATCCAGCGCACGTTGTCGTCCTCGACCGCGACCGCGCCATCGGTGGCCGGCATGAACTCCCATTGCCGTTCGCGGCTGACCAGCGTCAGTGCCTTGCCGTGGCGCAGGCGCAGTGGCAGCAGCTCACCCACACTGCCGACCTGCCCGGCCCCCAGCACCAGCGTGGTGATACCCGCCGTCTGCCGCCAGTCCAGCGTCTCGATGAACAACATGCCGGTACTGGATCCCTCACGCTCGCTGCTGGCCTGCACCCGCGCGGCCAGCGCCGGATCGTCCAGCAGATTGCCGCGATGCAGATCGGTGATCCACAGCGGCATCGCTTCCTCAAGCGCCTGTAGTACACCGCGCGTGGACCAGCGCTTGATCGCGTCCATTTCCTCGTCGGCCAGCCCCACCACCTGCAGGAACTGCAAATGTCCATTGGCGGTATCGCGCGGCGGCAACTGCGGATCGGCAACGAACGCCAGATGGCAAAGACGGGTGTCGGTCTCCAGCGCGATCGGGCCATTGGCGTTGAGGTGGTGGCCATCCTCGAACACATTGCCGCTGCTGAACACATAGCGCGCCAGATTCTGCAGCAGGTTCATCGGCCACGCAGGCGGCGTGCTGCCTGCATCCTCCCCCTTGTCCGCAGCCAGGCGGAACGTCAGCTCGAAACCATAGCCACTGGTGGCCGCATCACTGCTCTCTTTCGCATACAGTTCTGACAGGCCGTAGGTGACGTAGTGCCAATGCGGAACCGATGATTCGGCCCAGTACACGCTGATGCCGTCGAGCGGATCCTGGCCACCCAGCGTGTACGGCAGCGCGGTACCGAAGTGACGCGGCTCCTGGCCGGCGTACAGCGGTGTCAGCGCGGCATTGATCGCATTCCAACCGGGGGTATCGGTGTCGTCCTGCATGCAGGGCTCCTGGGCGGAAAAAGAGCGGACCACTTTACCCCGCGCGTCAGCCTGGCACGACCTCGGCAGCGACCGGCGCCAGCGACACCTGGATCTCCTGCCACCAGCGCTGGGCCAGCGCCGGGCTGCGTGCCTTGCCGATCGCGGCGATCATTTCCGGGCACAGCTTTTCCAGGGTGACCGCGTCGGTACAGCGCTCGATCTTCAACTGCATGAAGTAGCCTTTCAGGCCGAGATGGCGGCGCACGGCATCGCTCATCGCGTCGTACAACTGCTGGTACAGCGCCGGATCCTGCTCGCGGCCGCTGCACAGCCCGCGCTGCGGCACAGGTTCGGCCTTGCCGCCGACCACTTCGATCAGGCCAAGTGCAGCCAGCTGCTGCAGCGCATCCGGCGGCGCGCGCAGTCCTTCGAACAAACCGCGCAGTTCGCTTTCATCGCGCTGTCCGTCAACCATCAACAGGATCGAACGCAGTGCCGCTGGCAGGCGCCGGGCACGATCCTCGATTTCCTGGCGGCCAGCGGCCGTCTTGGCATGCAGCAGTGCCATAGCTCCCCCTCCCTTCGATGCGATACGCATGCGCGCCCTTGCGGGCACGCCCCCCCTGTTCGTCATCCCCGGGTGGCACGTGCGTTCCCCGGCGCGTGCCTCGTGTTGCAGGTCGATGACAGGCGGAGCTTAGCGCATGTCCTGGCAGGCTTGGGTAGCGCCAGGCCATGCCTGGCGGCTTTTCCGCGCTTTGCGCTCGCCGGGCATGGCCCGGCGCTACCACCCCGATCAGCGTCCCAGCGCGCGGCGGATCTCTTCCAGCGCCCCCGGGTCGTCCAGCGTCGACAGGTCGCCGGGGTCGCGCTGCTCGGCCAATGCCTGCAGCGAGCGACGCAGCAGCTTGCCCGAACGGGTCTTGGGAAGCGCGTTGACCACGTGGATGTGCGCCGGTCGCGCCACCGCACCCAGCGAGGCGGTCACCGTGGCCATCATCTCGGCCACCACTGCAGCCGGGTCTTCGCCATCGAGCCCCTGCTTGAGGGTGACGAACACCAGCGGCACCTGTCCCTTCAATTCGTCCTTCACCCCGATCACCGCAGCCTCGGCCACGCGAGGGTGACTGGAGATGGCCTCTTCGATCTCACGCGTGCCCAGACGGTGCCCGGCCACGTTGATCACATCGTCGGTGCGGCCGAGGATGAAGGTATAGCCATCGTCATCGCGGATGGCCCAGTCCAGCGAGCTGTACAGCAGTTCCTTGAAGTGGCTGAAGTAGCTCTGCAGGAAGCGGCTGTCGTCATTCCAGACCGTGCTCATGCAGCCCGGCGGCAACGGCGGCGTCATCACCAGCACGCCCTTCTGCCCGGCAGCCACCTCTTCGCCGGTGTTCTCGTCGATCACCTTCATCCGGTAGCCGAGATTGGGGAACCCGGGTGAGCCGAACCGCACCGGCTTCATGTCCAGCCCAGGCAGCAGGGTCAATGCCGGCCAACCGGTTTCGGTCTGCCAGTAATTATCGATGATCGGCTTGCCCAGTGCGTCGCTGATCCAGTGCGCGGTCGGCTCGTCCAGCGGCTCACCGGCCAGGAACAGATACTTCAAGGCATCCAGGTCGTGGCGGTGGATGAAATCGGCATCGTGCTTCTTCAGCACGCGGATCGCCGTCGGCGAAGAGAACATCGTGCGCACGCTGTACTGCTCGCACAGCGCCCACCAGATGCCCGGATCGGGATTGGTCGGCAGCCCTTCGTACAGCAGCGAGGTGCAGCCGCCGATCAACGGGCCATACACGTTGTAGGAATGGCCCACGGCCCAGCCGACATCGGAGGTGGAGAACATCACCTGTCCCGGCTTGCAGTCGAACACGGTCTGCATCGACTGCGCCATCGCCACCGCATAGCCACCGACATCGCGCTGCACGCCCTTCGGCTTGCCGGTGGTGCCGGAGGTATACAGCAGGTAGCTGGGCTCGCTCGATTCCAGCCATTGCACCGGCACATCGGTCTGCCCGATCTGCGCACGCAGGGTGGCGTACTCGACGTCGCGCCCTTCGATGCGTGGCTCGGCCGGGTCCAGCCCGCGCGAAACGATCAGCACGTGCGGCGGCGGACTGCTGGCTTCAGCGCAGGCGGCATCGACCATCGCCTTGTACGGAATGAGCTTGCCGCCACGCATGCCGGCATCGGCAGCGATCAGCAGCTTCGGCTTGGCATCGTCGATGCGCAGCGCGAGGTTGTGCGCAGCGAAGCCACCGAACACCACCGAGTGCACCGCACCGATACGTGCACAGGCAAGCATGGCGAACACGGCCTCGGCCATGTTCGGCATGTAGATCACCACACGGTCGCCGTGGCCGACGCCCAGGTGCTTCAGCACGGCGGCGAAGTCGTTCACTTCGCGATACAGCTGGCGATAGGTGATTTCGCGGGTGCTGTTGGTTTCGGTGGAGATGGCGACCAGTGCGAGCTGGTCCGGGCGGTCGGCCAGATGCCGGTCGACGGCGTTGTAGCAGAGGTTGGTTTCACCACCCACGAACCAGCGCCGGAACGGCGGGTTGCTGTAGTCGAGCACCTGTTGCGGCGGCTTGTGCCAATGGATGCGCTTGGCTTCCTCGCCCCAGAATGCCTCCGGCTCGTCGATCGAGCGGCGGTAGGTTTCCTCGTAGTTCATGACGCAGCCCTCCCAGACAAAGTCATGGCTTCGAGCATAGTCCGGCGCTGGCGCGTGGGCCGCCCTACCTTGGTAGGGGGTGTGTTGCCGGCAGGGCTGCGCCCTGCACCCGCAGAAACAACATCCGAAGCCGAAGCCGAAGCCGAAGCAACGGCAACAGCAACAGCGGGGTTCCAGGGGTATGGCGGGGTGGGTCCGGTTGCGGGGGACGCCGTGAATACGTCCATGTAGGCTTGGCCGCGGCATCCATGCCGCGGACACCCCCGCAACCGGACCCACCCCGCCTTCGACAACTTCGCGCCGCTGTTGGGCTGCTGTTGGTAGCTGTCGACCTTGGTCCACAGTAGATCCACGCCATGCGTGGATGCTTTTCGATGAATTCTCGAAATATTCGATTCCGATGGAGATTCATCCACGCATGAGGTGGATCCATCAGACGCCGGAAATCTGTCAGAGGTGGGGCGGTGTCGGAGTGCGGGGTGTCAGCCGCATGGGCCCGAGGCATGCCTCGGGCGGGTTGGGCAGGACGCCCAACCCCGGCCTTGCCGTGTGCGCAGGACAGCGCACACGAGCAAGCGGCTGCCAAGCCTACAGGGACGTACTTGCGGCGTCCCCGCAATCCGACACCGCCCCGCCATCCCACGGAATGCCAGCTCCTGCTGTTGCTGCTGAGGTTGCCGGCCAGCGGCCGGCACTACCGCGGGTACAGGGTGCAGGGCGCAGCCCTGCCGAACACCCTACCCTTCTAGAACGGAGTCGCAGATTCGAACGCGAGCGCCTCGCCCGTCACCGGATGGGTGAACTGCAGCTTCCGCGCATGCAGGCACACGCGCTGCGCGGCCTCTGCGCCATACAGCACGTCGCCGACGATCGGATGACCCAGGCTGGCCATGTGCAGGCGCAGCTGATGGCTGCGCCCGGTGACCGGTTCCAGTTCAACGCGCGTGCGTTGCGCCTCGGTGTCACGCGACAGTACCCGCCATCGGGTCAGTGCCGGTTTGCCGCGTTCGTGGTCGACCATCTGCCTGGGCCGGTTCGGCCAGTCGACGATCAGCGGCAGGTCCACTTCACCGGCATCATCTTCCAGCAGCCCCTGCACGATGGCTTCATAACCCTTGCCCACCTGGCGCTTCTCGAACTGCATCGACAGCGCCACCTGCATGTCCTTGCCGCGCGCGTGCAGCAGCAGGCCAGAGGTGACCTGGTCCAGGCGATGCACGGTCAGCGCATCGGCATACACCGCCTGCAGCCGTGCGACCACGCAGTCCTGGTTCTCCGCCAAGCGGCCGGGCACGGACAGCAGGCCGGCCGGCTTCTCGGCCACCAGCAGCGCGTCGTCGATGTAATGCAGAAGGATCATGTCGTTGCCAGGTACTCCATACGAAAACGGGGAAGCCGAAGCCTCCCCGTTTCCTGCGTACCGGCCAACGGCCGGTACCTACCCTGATGGAAAGGTGCCGGCAGGGTGCCAGCACCGACCGCATCAACCCAGCAGGTGGGCGACGCCGGCGCGCTCTTCTTCCAGCTCGGCCAGGGTCTTGTCGATGTACTTCTGGCTGAAGTCGTCGACCGGCAGATCCTTGACCAGGGTGTACTCGCCGTTCTCGGTGGTGACCG
Source organism: Stenotrophomonas sp. 3(2025) (assembly GCF_052665395.1). Lineage (NCBI taxonomy): Bacteria > Pseudomonadati > Pseudomonadota > Gammaproteobacteria > Lysobacterales > Lysobacteraceae > Stenotrophomonas > Stenotrophomonas sp. 3(2025). The sequence goes on from NZ_JBQOIF010000024.1 coordinate 59,342, forward strand.
CAAAGCCGAAGATCACGCCTTCCGGAATCCCGTAGGAACCGTCGGACGGCACGCCCATGGTGACCCACTTGCCGTTGCTGCCCAGCACCCAGTCACGCACGTGGTCGATCGCTGCGTTGGCCGCCGAAGCTGCCGAGGACGAGCCGCGGGCTTCGATGATCGCCGCGCCGCGCTTGCCGACGGTCGGGATGAAGGTGTTGGCATTCCACTCCTGGTCGTTGATCGCATCGGCGATCGACGCACCATCGGCGGTGGCGAAACGGTAGTCCGGGTACATGGTCGGGCTGTGGTTACCCCACACCACCAGCTTCTCCATGCCGGCGACCGGCTTGCCGAGCTTGGTCGACAGCTGGCTCAGCGCACGGTTGTGGTCCAGGCGCAGCATGGCGGTGAAGTTGCGCGGGTTCAGGTCCGGCGCCGACTTCATGGCGATGTAGGCGTTGGTGTTGGCCGGGTTGCCGACCACCAGCACCTTCACGTCACGCTTGGCGACCTTGTTCAGTGCGGCGCCCTGGGCGGTGAAGATCTTCGCGTTTTCCAGCAGCAGATCCTTGCGCTCCATGCCCGGACCGCGCGGACGTGCGCCGACCAGCAGGGCGATGTCGGCGTCCTTGAAGGCGACTTCAGCGTCGTCGGTACCGACCATGCCGGCCAGCAGCGGGAACGCGCAGTCTTCCAGCTCCATCATCACGCCCTTCAGGGCGGCCTGGGCCTTGTCGACCGGCAGCTCCAGCAGCTGCAGGATGACCGGCTGGTCCTTGCCCAGCATTTCACCGGAGGCGATACGGAACAGCAGGGCGTAGCCGATCTGGCCGGCGGCGCCGGTCACGGCAACACGAACAGGTGCTTTCATGGGGATTTCCTCTGCTAAGAAGCTAAGTAGCGTTGTGGGAGATGGCCGCGCGGGCGGGGACAGGCCTGGCGGGGCGGCCGCAACATGGAAACGGCCCCCTCTGCAGGGGGCCGTCCGGGTATTGGATCAGGCGGCGAGGATCTTGTTCCACTCACCCACGCGCTCTGCCTGGGCGGCGAGCACGGCGTCGGTGTCGCCTTCCAGGGTGATCGAATGGATCACGTCGCCCTGCTTGACCGAATCGACGATCGCCTGGCCTTCCAGCACTTGGCCGAACACGGTGTGCTTGCCGTCCAGCCAATCGGTCTTGATGTGGGTGATGAAGAACTGGCTGCCGTTGGTGTTCGGGCCGGCGTTGGCCATCGACAGCGAGCCGACCTGGTGCTTCACACCATTCTTCTCGTCTTCGAACTTGTAGCCCGGGCCGCCGGTGCCACGACCCTGCGGGCAGCCGCCCTGGATCATGAAATCGGGAATCACGCGGTGGAAGATCAGGCCGTCATAGAAGCCGCGCTTGACCAGGTTCACGAAGTTGGCGACCGTCAGCGGCGCCTTGTCGGCGAACAGCTCGACCTTGATCGGGCCCTGGGTGGTGTCGAAAGTGGCGATGAGGGACATGCAGATCCTTGGGATGCGGGGTGTGTAATCAGCCCCATAAGGATACACCTCCCCCGTGGCATGGGCGGCTTCGACCATGCGCGCAGGCAGTGTCTTCAGCCTGCGGACGGGCAGCGCCGGGGGGCAGGCTGAATGGGGGCCTCAGCAGTCCTGAAATCCAGGTTTTCGCCAATCGTCAAGTTCGACGTATAATGTTGGACTTCTTTTTCCAAATCCGGCGCCGACTGGCCCCCTTTCGTATGTCCATCGAAAACCTTCGCAACATCGCCATCGTCGCTCACGTCGACCATGGCAAGACCACCCTGGTCGACCAGCTGCTGAAGCAGTCCGGCACCCTGTCCGAGCGTACCGTCCTCGCCGAGCGCGTGATGGACAGCAACGACCAGGAAAAGGAACGCGGCATCACCATCCTGGCCAAGAACACCGCCATCACCTGGGAAGACAAGAAGACCGGTATCAAGAACCGGATCAACATCGTCGACACCCCCGGACACGCCGACTTCGGCGGCGAGGTCGAGCGCGTGCTGTCGATGGTCGACACCGTGCTGATCCTGGTCGACGCGATGGACGGCCCGATGCCGCAGACCCGCTTCGTCACCCAGAAGGCCTTCGCGATGGGCTTCAAGCCGATCGTCGTGGTCAACAAGGTCGACCGTCCGGGCTCGCGTCCGGAGTGGGTGATCGACCAGGTCTTCGACCTGTTCGACAAGCTCGGCGCCACCAATGAGCAGCTGGACTTCCCGATCGTCTACGCCTCGGCCCTGAACGGCTACGCCGGCCTGGAAGACACCGTGCGCGACGGCGACATGACCCCGCTGTACGAAGCGATCATGCAGCACGCGCCGAAGCCGGAAGTGGACCCGGAAGGTCCGTTCCAGATGCGCATCAGCCAGCTGGACTACAACAACTTCGTGGGCGTGATCGGCATCGGCCGCATCCAGCGCGGCACCCTGAAGAAGAACATGCAGGTCGCGGTGATCGACCGTGAAGGCAAGAAGCGCAACGGCAAGGTCGCCCAGGTGCTGGGCTTCCTGGGCCTGGAGCGCATCGAGCAGGACACCGCCGAAGCCGGTGACATCGTCGCCATCTCCGGTATTCCGGAGCTGACCATCTCCGACACCCTGTGCCACCCGGAAACCCCGGAAGCCCTGCCGGCACTGACCGTCGACGAGCCGACCATCTCGATGACCTTCCAGGTCAACAACTCGCCGTTCGCCGGCAACAAGGACCTGTCCGGCGGCAAGTTCCTGACCAGCCGCCAGATCAAGGACCGCCTGGACCGCGAGCAGGTCCACAACGTGGCCCTGAAGGTCGAACAGCTGGAAGACGCCGACAAGTTCCTGGTCTCCGGCCGTGGCGAACTGCACCTGTCGGTGCTGATCGAGAACATGCGCCGTGAAGGCTACGAGCTGGCCGTGTCGCGCCCGGAAGTGATCATCAAGCAGATCGACGGCCAGGCCATGGAGCCGATCGAGCAGCTGGTGGTGGACATCGAAGAAGTCCACCAGGGCGGCGTGATGGAAAAGCTGGGCACCCGCAAGGGCCAGCTGAAGAACATGGAATCGGACGGCAAGGGCCGTGTGCGCCTGGAATACCAGATCCCGGCCCGTGGCCTGATCGGCTTCCAGAACGAGTTCAAGACCCTCACCCAGGGCTCGGGCCTGCTGTTCCACGTGTTCGACCATTACGGCCCGAAGGAACAGGGCGCCATCGCCAAGCGCATCAACGGTGTGATGATCGCCAATGCGCCGGGCACCACCCCCGCGTACTCGCTGGGCCCGCTGCAGGAACGCGGCAAGCTGTTCGCTGCTGAAGGCGACAACGTGTATGAAGGTCAGCTGGTCGGCATCCACTCCAAGGACAACGACCTGACCGTCAACGCGATCAAGACCAAGCCGCTGACCAACATGCGCGCTTCGGGCAAGGACGATGCGATCCAGCTGACCCCGGCGATCAAGTACTCGCTGGAACAGGCCCTGGACTTCATCGAAGACGACGAGCTGGTCGAGATCACCCCCAAGGAGATCCGTCTGCGCAAGAAGTTCCTGACCGAAAGCGACCGCAAGAAGAACTCGCGCGGCGGCTGATCCAGCGAACCGTGAGCCAGAACGGCTACAACCCGGATCCGCATCGGCATCCGGGCCTCCATGTCATCGCCTTGCTCGAAGCGAGCAAGGCGATGCTGGCGTTGTTGGCGGCCACCGGGCTGGAAATCCTCGGCCCGCAGCCGCTTCGCGACGGCGTCAATGCCCTGATCCGGCGTTTCAGCCTGGACCCGGATCACGGCACCCTGCCCTCGCTGTTGAACATGATCAGCCCCGACGCGGTGCACCTGGCCGCGGCGGCGATGATCGGCTACGGCCTGCTGCACCTGGTCGAGGCCTGGGGGTTGTGGAAAGCCAGGGCATGGGCCTCCTGGCTGGGCTGCCTGACCGCCTCCATCTACCTGCCCTTCGATATCTACGCGATCGTCCGCCATCCCGGCTGGGCCTCGTGGACGGTGCTGGCGATCAACCTGGTCGTCGTCTACGTACTGGCGCGCGACCTGCGCAAGCGCCGCCGCTGAGCAGCCGCTACACTGGGGATTGGAGCCGTCGAAGCTGCCCCATGCGCCTGTCCTTGCCGCCCCTCCTGTCCTTCCTCATCGCCGCGTTGCCTGCGGGGCTGGCTGCTGGCTGCAGCCCGGCCGCGTCCACCGCGCATGCCGGTGAACCCGGCAACAGCTCTATGCCTTTCCCCTACGCCGAGACCGAAGTCTCCGACCTGCAGGCGCGGATGGTCGCCGGTGAACTCGACAGCGTCACCCTGACCGGCGCCTATCTCAAGCGCATCGCCGCCCTGGACCGCACCGGGCCACGCCTGCGCGCGGTGATCGAACTCAACCCCGATGCCCTGAAGGAAGCCGCACAGCGCGACCAGGAGCGCCGTGCCGGCCGCCTGCGCGGACCACTGCATGGCATCCCGATCCTGCTGAAGGACAACATCAACGCCGCACCGATGGCCACCAGCGCCGGCTCGCTGGCCCTGCAGGGCTTCCGCCCCGGCGATGCCTACCTGGTCCGCCGCCTGCGTGAAGCGGGCGCAGTGGTGCTGGGCAAGACCAACCTCAGCGAGTGGGCCAACTTCCGAGGCAACGACTCGATCTCCGGCTGGAGCGCGCGCGGCGGCCAGACCCGCAATCCCTACCGCCTCAGCCATTCGCCCTGTGGCTCCAGCAGCGGCAGCGCGGTGGCGGTGGCCGCCAACCTGGCCAGCGTGGCGATCGGCACTGAGACCGACGGCAGCATCGTCTGCCCCGCCGCGATCAACGGCGTAGTCGGCCTGAAACCGACCGTCGGCCTGGTCAGCCGTGAAGGCATCATCCCGATCTCCTTCAGCCAGGACACTGCGGGCCCGATGACCCGCGGCGTCGCCGACGCCGCCGCCGTGCTGACGGCCATCGCTGGCCGCGATGATGCCGACCCTGCCACCGCGACCATGCCCGGCCGTGCGGTCTACGACTACACCGCACGACTGGATCCGCAGGGCCTGCGCGGCAAGCGCATCGGCCTGCTGCAGACCCCGCTTCTGAAGTACCGCGGGATGCCGCCACTGGTTGAGCAGGCGGTCGCTGAGCTGCGCCGCGCCGGCGCCGTGGTGGTGCCGGTGGAACTGCCCCACCCGGATGCCTGGGCCGATGCCGAGCGCATCGTCCTGCTGTATGAATTCAAGGCGGGGCTGGAGCGCTACCTCAACACGTACCAGGCGCCACTGCGCAGCCTGGCCGGACTGATCGCCTTCAACGAGGCACACAAGGGCCAGGAACTGGGCCTGTTCGGCCAGGAGCTGCTGCAGGAAGCCCAAGCGACCCCTGGCCTGGCCGATCCCGCCTACATCCGCGCGCGCAGCGATGCGCGGCGACTGGCGGGCCCGGAAGGCATCGACGCTGTGCTGGCATCGCAGAAACTGGATGCACTGGTCGCACCGACAACCGGTGTTGCCTGGCCCCTGCGCACCACCGGCGATGACTTCCCCGGTGAGAGCTACAGTGTTGCCGCCGTCGCCGGCTACCCCAGTCTGAGCGTGCCGATGGGCCAGATCGATGGCCTGCCGGCGGGGCTTCTGTTCATGGGCACGGCCTGGAGCGAACCGAAGTTGATCGAGATGGCCTACGCGTATGAGCAGCGCACCCGCGCCAGGCGTCCGCCGCGCTTCGATACCGACGCATTGATCGAATCAGGCGATCCCTGATCCAATGGATGGTAGCGCCGGGCCGTGCCCGGCGAGCGCAGCGGCACTCTGCAATCCACCGGGCATGGCCTGGCGCTACCATTCCGGGCGCGGCTCGGTCGGCGCGATTGCGGCTTCGCCATCCTCGGCACCGGGTGAACGCACGTCGGCACTGCCAGCGCGCGGCATCCGCGGCATGTCCAGTTCGTCGTCCCGCTGCAGGCGAGCACGCACCTGCGGCAGCGACTGCGGATGCTCGCGTGCGAGGAAATCCAGCATGCGTTCGCGCACCAGACAGCGCAGGTCGAACGCATCACCGGAACTGCGCGCGCTGACCAGCAGCCGCACCTGGATCGCACGCTCGCTGGTCTCGGTCACCTGGGTCACGCAGACCCGCCCATCCCACAGCGGCTGGCCCTGGCAGATGCGTTCCAGCTCGGCACGTATCGCCGCGATCGGCGCACGGTAGTCCAGCCACAGGAAGGCCGTACCCAGCAGGTCGGCACTGCGTCGTGTCCAGTTCTGGAACGGGTGCTCGATGAACCAGGTCAGCGGTACCACCATCCGCCGCTCATCCCAGATGCGCACCACCACGTAGCTGCTGCCGATCTCTTCGATGCGCCCCCATTCGCCCTCGACGATCACCACATCATCGAGCCGGATCGGCTGCGTCACCGCGATCTGCAGGCCGGCGATCAGATTGCCGAACACCGGTTTGGCGGCGATACCCGCCACCAGGCCGATCAGGCCCGCCGACGCCAACAGTGCGGTGCCGATCTTCTGCACCATTGGGAAGGTCAGCAGCACCAGCGAGGCGCCGAGCACGATGATGCCGCCCATCAGCACGCGGCTGAGCACCCGGGTCTGGGTCTGGATGCGGCGCGCTTCGAGGTTGTCCGAGACATCGATCGGGTGGCTGCGCAGGATCGCCCGCTCACCCGCCGCAACGCCGCGCACCAGCAACCAGATGAAGCAGGCGGTCAGGGCGATGTGCAGCACGCGCAGCAGTTGATCGAGCGTGTGTTCCGGCAATGGCGTGGCCTGCAGCGCCGGCACCAGCAACAGCACGGGCAGTGCAAGGGCCAGCGGCGGTCCGATCACCCGGCCGATGCGCGCACGGCGCCGGTCACGCCCGCGCAGGCGACGGTACATGGCCAGTACGGCCCATGCCCCCAGACCGCCCACCACCAGGGCGCTGCCGATCGGCCACAGGTACTGCTGCAGCTGTTGCCAGACCACCATGCATCCTCGCTGTAAGCACCCAGCTCCAGCGTGGCCCATGCACCATGAGCGCGATGTCAGCCGTTCGTAAGAAGAATGTAGGCGGGGGTGTTCGGCAGGGCTGCGCCCTGCACCCACAGAGGCAGGATCAACCTCAACAGCAAGAGCAAAAGCCTGCATTCCTTGGGATGGCGGGGAGGGGACAGATGGCGGGGGACGCTGCAAGTACGTCCATGTAAGCTCGGTCGCGCCTTGCTCGTGTGCGCTGTCCTGCGCACACGGCAAGACCAGGGTTGGGCGTCCTGCCCAACCCGCCCGAGGCATGCCTCGGGCCCATGGCGCTCACGCCCCCGCCATCTGTCCCCTCCCCGCCTCCGACAATTTTCCGCGATCTGTCGGAATGTCATGGCCCGCTATTGGTGGGTGTCGACCTTGGTCGACACGTAGATCCACGCCATGCGTGGATGCTCTTCAAATTCAATTCGAAATATTCGATTCCGATGGAGATTCATCCACGCATGGCGTGAATCCTTCGGACACCGGACAACTGTCGAAGGTGGGGCGGTGTCGGAGTGCGGGGTGTCCGCGGCATGGATGCCGCGGCCAAGCCTACAAGGACGTACTTGCGGCGTCCCCGCAATCCGACACCGCCCCGCCAGCCCACGGATAGCCCGCTTTTGACGTTGACGTTGACGTTGACCTTGATTCGGCAGGTGCAGGGCGCAGCCCTGCCGAAACACACTTACCGCACTTGTTCCTGCTTGCGCACGATCGCCATCGCGATCTCCAGCGACTGCTCGTAGTTCAGACGCGGGTCGACGGTCGAACGATAGGCGCGCTCGAGGTCACGTTCGGTCAGTTCGCGCGCACCGCCGGTGCATTCGGTCACATCCTCACCGGTCAGCTCCAGATGCACGCCGCCCAGACGGGTGCCTGCGGCCGCGTGCAGGTCGAAGGACATCTCGACCTCGCCGCGCACGTTGTCGAAGCGCCGCGTCTTGAAGCCATTGGCGGTGCTTTCGGTATTGCCGTGCATCGCATCGCATACCCACAGCACGCGACGACCATCGCGCTTGACCGCATCCAGCAACGGCGGCAGCTTCTGCGCGATCTGCGCCGCGCCCATGCGGTGGATGAAGCTCAGGCGGCCCGGCTCGTCGTCCGGGTTGAGCACATCGATCAGGCGCAGCAACTGGTCCGGCGTCACCGACGGGCCCACCTTGATCGCGATCGGATTGCGCACGCCGCGCAGGTACTCCACGTGCGCGCCATCCAGCGCGGCGGTACGCATGCCGATCCACGGGTAGTGCGTGCTCAGGTTCAACCAGCCCTGCTGGCGCGGCACCTGCCGGGTCAGCGCCTGTTCGTAAGGCAACAGCAGCGCTTCATGCGAGGTGTAGAAATCGATGCGGTTGAGGTTGTGCACGCGGGCCCCGGCCAGGGTCTCCATGAAGTGCACGGCATCACCGATCGAGGCCACCATCTTCTGGTACTCGGCAGCCAACGGCGAATGGCTTACCCATTCCAGGTTCCAGTATTCGGGATGGTGCAGGTCGGCGAAGCCACCATCGATCAGCGCCCGCACGAAGTTCATCGTCATCGCCGAATGCGCGTGGGCCTGCAGCATCCGCTTCGGGTCGGGCAGACGCGCCGCCTCGGTGAAGGCCGGCGCATTGATCACATCGCCGCGGTAGCTGGGCAGGGTCACGCCGTCGCGGGTTTCGGTGTCGGCCGAGCGCGGCTTGGCGTACTGGCCGGCGAAACGGCCGACGCGGATCACCGGCTGGCGCAGGCCGTGCACCAGCACCAGGCTCATCTGCAGCAGCACCTTCAACCGGTTGGAGATCGTGCCCGATTCGCAGTCGCTGAAATTCTCCGCGCAGTCGCCGCCCTGCAACAGGAAACGCTTGCCCTCCTGGGCGTCGGCCAGCTGCTGCTTCAGCGCCAGGATCTCCCACGAGGTCACCAGCGGCGGCAGCCGCTTCAGCTCGTGCAGCGCAGCATCCAGTGCCACCGGATCGGGATAGGTCGGCATCTGCAGCGCGGTCTTGCCCCGCCAGCTCTCCGGTGACCAGGCAGCGCCAGCAGCGATGGCGGCAGGATCGGGCGCAGGCGGAACGGCGGACAGGCTCATTACGGACATCCGGGGTGGGGGGGCGGTCATGGTCGCAGAGCCAGCCGCTGGCGCAAAGGGCCGAGCCCGGTCATGACTGCCTGAACGGTGTGGAAAGGGGCCGTGTGATCGGCCAGAAACGGCATGGTCGCCGTCGCCGGACAGGCGCATGATCGGCTCGCAGTTGTTACGGAGTAACACTCACTCATGGACCGGCCCCCTCCCCTCCCCCAGTCT
>NZ_JBQOIF010000025.1:0-66962 GCF_052665395.1 Stenotrophomonas sp. 3(2025)
AATTTGAAACAAACCTCATATCTATTCATGTAACCCTCGGGGTCGGATCAGGTGTCCAACTCCTGGGGGTCACTTCAACCCTTGGGGGCTTGGCCGCGGCATCCATGCCGCGGACACCCCTGCGCAGCCCACCCGACCGGCCACGGACAGTTTCCGCGCGGCCAGCCACGGATTGAAGAAAGAAAGGCAGAAGCGGGTCGCTTCGCTGCGCTTGCTCATGAAGCGACGCGGGCGTTTGGATCGAGGCAGATCTGCCGGCAGATGAACAGGCGATTGGCCATCATTGGTGAAAGCGGTTCCGGTCGTGGACAAGTCTGATGCATCGCCGCCACGATCGAATCGGCACTGATGAAAGGGGGCTGCCATGGAAAGGAAGGCGATGTGGTGCAGGCGAGTTGCAGGTGCGGCGGTGGTCCTGGTGGTGGTGTCCACCAGTGGCTGTGTGACCGAGTGGGTGCCACGTACGAATGCAGCGGATTACAGCTACTCGACCGACTACTGCTCTACGGAGTCGAGAGGGCAGTGGCCGGTGAAGAACGAAGTTGCAACGCGAACCGTCTACGTAGAGAAGCTGGAGAAGTGCAGGGAAGATGACAAGAGCAAGTGCGACGTGGATGGAAAATATAATCGCGTACAACAGCCGGAAATCGAGAGCTATGTGATGGATGTCAACGAGAGCAGCCGCCGCAGCGCCTACACCAGTTGCATGTGGTACTGGGGCTGGTCGGAGCAGGAGCGCTGGCTGTGGCAGCGGAAACCAGACACGTCGCATTGACGCCGCTTCATCGCAGGGAAGGGCGCACGCGGATGCCGATGGTGATGCGAATGTAAATGGCTGTGTTGCTGGCTTTGTTGACCGGTAGATGCGCAACCGAATGGGCACGCTTCAGCGACCATGCCGATTCGCTGGATGAGTCGTGTTGGCGCAGCAGGGCCGAAGCGAATGAGAAGTGGCCGGAGAGTATGGAGATTGCCGACCGCACCGACGAGATCGAGGTGCAGACCGTCTGCAAGGAAAGCAAGACGTGCGACGTGGATGGCAAATGCAAGAAGCTGTGGAAGACCGAGCACTACACCGTAGACATCAACGCCAACAGAACCATGAGCACTCCATGGGCTGCACGAGCGGCACTGGTTGGATACAGAAGACCATCTGGTTCAGCCGCAGGTGACCCCTATCCCATAGCCGACACATCTCAGCTCCGCTTCATCCACGCATGGCGTGGATCTACTGGACGCGCCAGGAGGCTGCCGGGGGCGGGGAGGGGTGAGATTGCGGGGGCGTGAGCCGCATGGATGCGGCGATCGAGCTTACAGGCACGTACTTGCAGCGTCCCCCGCAATCTCACCCCTCCCCGCCAAACCCTCAGACCCGCTGTTGCTGTTGCCGTTGCCCCAGCGGGTGCAGGGCCGCAGGCCCTGCAATGCAGAAAACCTTACTTCCCCCGCAGGCGGCTGTGCCTGAACCCGTAGAAGAAGTAGATCACGAAGCCGACAAACGTCCACACGCCCATCAGCATCCAGTTGTGCAACGTCATCGCCGACAGCAGCGCCAGGCAGCTGATCACGCCCAGGCTGCAGACCAGCCATGCACCCGGAATGCGGAACGGGCGCGGCAGGTCGGGCTGCGTGCGGCGCAGGATCAGTACGCCGGCGCAGACCGCCGCGAAGGCGATCAGCGTGCCCATCGAGGTCAGCTCGCCGAGGATGTCCAGCGGGAACAGCGCCGCCAGCAGGGCGATGCCGATGCCGGTGATGACGGTGTTGATATGCGGCGTGCGGTACTTCGGGTGGATCTTGGTGAACACCGGCGGCAACAGGCCGTCGCGGCCCATGATCATGAAGATGCGCGGCTGGCCGATGATCATCACCAGCACCACCGACGACAGGCCGATCAACGCACCGATTTCCACCACCACGCGCAACCAGCCCAGCTGCGGATGCGCGGCCACGGCGGTCACCACCGGCTCATCGGTGCCCAGCAGCTGGTAGGGCACCAGGCCGGTCATGACCGCGGCCATCGCGATGTACAGCACCGTGCAGATCACCAGCGACAGCATCATGCCGATCGGCATGTCGCGCTGCGGTTTGTGTGATTCCTGCGCGGCCACCGATACCGCTTCGAAGCCGATGTAGGCGAAGAACACCATCGCCGCGCCACGCAGCACGCCTTCCATGCCGTATTTGCCGGGGCCTTCGTTGGCCGGGATGAACGGGGTCCAGTTGCTGGTGTCCACGTACTTCCAGCCGACCACGATCACCAGCACGATCAGCCCGGTCTTGAGGATGACCATGGCCATGTTCATCGCCGAGGATTTGCTGATGCCGACGTAGCACAGCCAGGTCAACAGCAGCACCAGGATCGCGGCGGGAATGTTGGCGATGGCGCCGGTGGGCCGCAGCTGCGCATCCAAGGGGGCGCTGACCAGCGCCGCCGGTAGATGGATGTCGAAATGGCTGAGCAGGCTGAGGAAATACCCGGTCCAGCTGACCGCCACGGCCGAGGCGGAGACGCCGTACTCGAGCACCAGCATCCAGCCGATGAACCAGGCCGAGAGCTCGCCGAAGGTGGCGTAGGTATAGGTGTAGGCGCTGCCGGAAACCGGCACCATCGCCGCGAACTCGGCATACGCCAGGGCGCAGAAGGCGCAGCAGATCGCGGCCAGCACGAACGAGAGCATGATGGCCGGGCCGGCGTGGTTGGCGGCGGCCTGGCCGGTGATGACGAAGATGCCGCCGCCGATCACGGCGCCGATGCCGAGTGCGGTCAGGCCCCAGGGGCCGAGGTGGCGACGCAGGCTCAGGCCGTTGGCGTCTTCATGGGCGGCATGCGGATGCTTGGTGGCCCACAGTTGCTTGAACATGTGTGGTGGTCTTGTGCGATGCGCCCGGTGACCGGGCGCGGGCGGAAATGCTTGCGGATATCGACGGGCCGGCGCAGGGGCCGGCCCGTCGGGAGGATCAGGGCGACTTGGCCAGCTTGCTGTGGCGCATGCCGTAGCCGAAGTAGATCAGCAGGCCCAGCACGGTCCAGCCTACGAACAGGTGCCAATGCACCACGAACGCCTGCCAGAACAGGAACAGGCACGACAGCGCGCCCAGCGGGCAGATCACCCACACCAGCGGCACGCGGAACGGACGGTGCAGCTCCGGGCGGGTGTAGCGCAGGATCAGCACGCCGATGCAGACCGTGGCGAAGGCCAGCAGGGTGCCCATGGAAACCAGTTCGCCCAGCACGTTCAGCGGCACCAGGCCGGCCAGCGACGCGGCGATGACGCCGACCACGATCGTGGCCCAGTACGGCGTGCGGAAGCGCTTGTGGACCTTGCCGAACACTTTCGGCAGCAGGCCATCGCGCGAGATGGTGTAGGCGATGCGGGTCTGGCCCATCATCATCACCAGCACCACCGAGGACAGGCCGGCGATCGCGCCGATTTCCACCGCGGTCTTCAGCCAGGACAGGCTCGGGTAGGCTTCCAGCGCGGTGGCCACCGGCTTGTCGGTGCCCAGCAGGTGGTAGGGCAGCATGCCGGTCAGCACCGCGCAGACGATGATGTAGACGATGGTGCACACCGCCAGCGAGCCGAGCAGGCCGATCGGCATGTTGCGCTGCGGGTCCTTGGTTTCACCGGCGGCGGTGGAGACCGCATCGAAGCCGATGTAGGCGAAGAACACGATGGTGGCCGCGCGGAACACGCCGCTCCAGCCGAACTCGCCGGACACGCCGGTGTTTTCCGGGATGAACGGGTGCCAGTTGGCCGGGTCCACGTGGGCCGCGCCGATGCCCACGAACAGGCAGATGACGAAGACCTTGATGGCCACGATGATCGCGTTGACGAACGCGGACTGGGTCACGCCCACGTACAGCAGGCCGGTCACCGCCGCCACGATCAGCACCGCCGGCAGGTTGAACAGCTTGCCGGAGGCGGCGAACTCGTGCCCGTTCCAGGCGATCGGCGCCGCGCTCAGCGCGTCCGGGAACGGCATGTGCAGCGTGGTGGTGATGAAGCTGATCAGGTACGCCGACCAGCCCACCGCGACAGAGGCCGAGGCGAACAGGTACTCCAGCACCAGGCACCAGCCGATGAACCAGGCCATGCCCTCGCCGAGCGTGGCGTAGGAGTAGGAATAGGCGCTGCCGGAGACCGGCATCATCGCTGCGAACTCGGCGTAGCACAGGCCGGCCAGCGCGCAGGCGATGCCGGCGAACACGAACGACAGCATGACCGCCGGGCCGGCGTGGTTGGCCGCGGCCTGGCCGGTAAGCACGAAAATGCCTGCGCCGATCACCGCACCAATGCCAAGCATGATGAGGTGTTTCGCCGTGAGGGTCCGTTTCAACGTGGCTTCGCCATCCAGGCTGCCTTCGATGGGTTCGCCGGCATCGACGTGCCCGGCCGGTTCGACCGGCTTGACCCTCAACAGAGCTTTCAGCATGCAGTACTTCCTGATGATCGGATTGGGAGGGCCGCCAGTACATTGCCGGCGGCCTGGAATCGTGAAAGCCGTGCGAACGGCCCGCTGTACCTTAGCCAATGCTGAAGGCACCGCACAAGCGCAAACGCAACAATGAACGGCGATAATGGCAGGTATTTTTCCAGGCACCCCGCATTCATGAGCGAAACCACCGAATCCCTTGCCGCACTTGACGATCGCTTGCGCGGCCTGCTGCATGACCATGCGCGCAAAGAACCCGCCCACGACGCCCTTGCTGCCGAATTCAGCACATTGATCGACGATGCGGAGGATGCTTTCCGCCGCGAACGCCTGGCCGGCCACTTCACCGCCAGCTGCTGGCTGGTCAGCGCCGATGGCCAGCGGCTGCTGCTGACCCACCATCGCAAGCTGCAGCGCTGGCTGCAGCTGGGTGGCCACGCCGACGGCGACCGCGATCTGGCCCGGGTAGCGTTGAAGGAAGCCGAGGAGGAATCGGGCCTGAGCGGCCTGGTGCTGGATGATCCGGCCATCTTCGATATCGACAAGCACTGGATTCCCGAGCGCAAGGAGGTGCCGGGGCACTGGCACTACGACGTGCGTTTCGTGATCCGTGCGCTGGGCGGAGAGAATTTCGTGCTCAGCGAAGAGTCGCTGGAGCTGGCCTGGCGACCGGTGGCCGAGGTCGCCAGCGATCCCCAGTCGGACGAATCGATGCAGCGCATGGCGCGCCGTTGGCTGGCGCGCTGAAAGACGCATCCACGCCACGCGTGGATGACGCAATGCCGGACGCATTCCGCCGGGCCACGCCCGGCGACGTACATCTCAATACAGGATGCGGGTGCGCAAGGTGCCCGGAATCGCCGCCAGCTCGTCACGCACCGCGCTGGCCTGCTCTTCGCTGGCGGTGATGTCGATCACCACGTAACCCACCTTCGGGTCGGTGCGCAGGAACTGGCCGTCGATGTTGACGTTGTGCCGCGAGAAGATCTCGTTGACCTTGGATAGCACGCCCGGCACGTTCTGGTGGATGTGCAGCAGGCGCAGGCTGTCGGCGTGCTCGGGCAGGGTCACTTCCGGGAAATTGACCGCCGACAGGGTGCTGCCGTTGTCGCTGTAGCGCACCAGCTTGGCCGCCACTTCGATGCCGATGTTGTCCTGCGCTTCCAGCGTGCTGCCGCCCACGTGCGGGGTCAGGATCACGTTGTCGTGGCGGGTCAGCGGCGATTCGAAGATATCGCCGTTGCCCTTCGGCTCGACCGGGAACACGTCCAGCGCGGCGCCACCGATGTGGCCGCTGGCCAATGCAGCATCCAGCGCATCGATGTCGACCACGGTGCCGCGCGCGGCGTTGATCAGGTGCGCGCCGCGGCGCATCTTCGCCAGCTCGGTGCTGCCGATCATCCACTGCGTGGAAGGCGTCTCCGGCACGTGCAGGGTCACGATGTCAGCACGCGCCAGCAGGTCGTCCAGGCTGGCCGCCGCACGGGTATTGCCCAGCGACAGCTTGGTTTCCACATCGTGGAAGATCACCTGCATGCCCAGCGATTCGGCCAGTACGCCGACCTGGGTGCCGATGTGCCCGTAGCCGATGATGCCCAGGACCTTGCCGCGCACCTCATGGCTGCCGCTGGCCGATTTCGACCAGCCGCCGCGATGGCATTCGGCGTTCTTCTGCGGGATGCCGCGGGTCAGCATGATCGCTTCGGCGATCACCAGTTCGGCCACGCTGCGGGTATTGGAGTAGGGCGCGTTGAATACCGGAATGCCGGCCAGCTCGGCCGCATCCAGGTCGACCTGGTTGGTGCCGATGCAGAAACAGCCGACCGCGATCAGGCGCTTGGCCTCGGCCAGC
This sequence comes from Stenotrophomonas sp. 3(2025), assembly GCF_052665395.1. Classification (NCBI taxonomy): domain Bacteria; kingdom Pseudomonadati; phylum Pseudomonadota; class Gammaproteobacteria; order Lysobacterales; family Lysobacteraceae; genus Stenotrophomonas; species Stenotrophomonas sp. 3(2025). The sequence continues at coordinate 6,290 of NZ_JBQOIF010000025.1, forward strand.
ACCTCGGCACTGAGCTGGGTGCGCGAGCGGATGCCGACGATGTGGGCTTCGGCGATGCGCGCCTTCAGTTCGTCCTCGGGAAGCGCCTTGGTGTGCGCCTCGATCTGGCTGTAGCCGGCGGCGCTGAACACCTCCACGGCGGTCTGGCTGACCCCCTCCAGCAACAGCACGCGGATATCCTGCTTCGGGAACGAGGTCTTCTTCGGCGACATGGGGCGGCACGGCCAGTGGGACAGGGGCTGACCACTATGCCAGATCGCAACGCCCATGGTGCAGTGCGCAATTGGTTGCAACTGCAGCTATTGAAGGCTCTGCAGGGCTGGACGCTGGGCCCGGCCACTGGCACGCTTGCCCGTTCTTCACGCCCCGCGCTGGACCGTCATGACCGATTCCCGCATCGCCTCGTTGCAGCAGGCCTGTCCCGGCCTGAAGCTGAAGACCGACCCTGCCGACCTGGAGCATTACGGCCGCGACTGGACCCGGCGCTGGACACCGGCGCCGCTGGCGATCGCGTTGCCGGCCACGGTTGAAGAAGTGCAGGCGGTGATGCGCTGGACCGCGGCCGAGGGCGTGGCGGTGGTTCCCTCCGGCGGTCGCACCGGCCTTTCCGGCGGTGCGGTAGCGGCCAATGGCGAGCTGGTGCTGAGTCTGGAGCGGATGAACAAGGCGCTGGACTACGATGCGGTCGACCGCACCCTGGTGGTGCAGGCCGGCATGCCGCTGGAGGCGCTGCACAACGCGGCCCTTGAACATGGCCTCATCTATCCGGTGGACTTCGCGGCGCGCGGGTCGTGCTCGATCGGCGGCAACATCGCCACCAATGCCGGTGGCATCCGGGTGATCCGCTACGGCAATACCCGTGAATGGATCGCCGGACTGAAAGTGGTTACCGCCACGGGCGAACTGCTCGAGCTCAACAAGGGCCTGATCAAGAACTCCAGCGGCTACGATTTCCGCCAGCTGCTGATCGGATCGGAGGGCACGCTGGGCGTGATCGTCGAGGCCACGGTGAAACTCACCGACCCGCCGCCGGCCAGCAACGTGATGCTGCTGGCGCTGCCCAGCTTCGACGTGCTGATGCAGGTGTTCGCCGCCTTCCGTGCGCGGCTGCAGCTGCAGGCCTTTGAGTTCTTCACCGACCGGGCGCTGGAACATGTTCTGGCCCATGGTGCGCAGGCACCGCTCGATGAGGTGCATCCCTATTACGTGGTGACCGAGTTTGCTGCCGGTGACGAGGCGCAGGAAGCGGCGGCGATGGCGGCCTTCGAGGACTGCATGGGCAACGGCTGGGTCAGCGACGGCGTGATCAGTGCCAGCGATGCCCAGGCGGCGCAGCTGTGGCGCCTGCGCGAGGGCATCACCGAGGCGCTGGCACGTTACAAGCCCTACAAGAACGATGTCTCGGTGCGGATCTCGTCGATGCCGGCGTTCCTGGCCGAGACCCAGGCGCTGATCGGCGAGGCCTACCCGCACTTCGACGTGGTCTGGTTCGGCCACATCGGCGACGGCAACCTGCACATCAACGTGCTCAAGCCGGACGGCACCCGCGATGCGGACTTCGTAAGCCAGTGCGAGCATGTCACCAAGCTGCTGGCGCAGGTGCTGGCGCGCTTCAATGGCAGCATTTCGGCCGAGCACGGTATCGGCCTGGTCAAGAAGGGCTACCTGGACAGCACCCGTGGCCCGGCCGAAATCGCGCTGATGAAGGCGGTCAAGCGCGCGTTCGATCCCGAAGGGCGGCTGAATCCCGGCAAATTGTTCGACCTTTGACACGGGCAAAGTCTTCACCCAGCCGTTACGCTCCACCCACCCAATCGATGAACTCCCTGACCATGATCCGTCCGTTCCTGCTGCTTGCCCTGTTGTCCCTGCCGCTGGCCGGCGTCGCTTCGAGTTTTGCCGGCACCTCGGCCGGTTCGGCGACGGGCGCCTCTTCGGGTTCCTCGGGCAGCAGTTCGGGCGATGACAAGGTGGTGCTGGCTGCCCGCGATGATGCGGCTGCGTTTGTCGCCAGCGATGGCCAGATCCGTGGCGCGCGCCTGCAGGCGGCACTGGTGCACCTGCGTGAGCAGGATGCAGCTGCGCAGCAGCAGAGCGACCTGCAGCTGGCGCGCGCCCTGCTGGCGCGTTGATCCAGCGCCCGGGTAGTGCCGGCCGCTGCCCGGCAACCTCATGACACCTGCGTGGAACGCTGCCGGGCATGGCCCAATGCGACGGAGGCGGATGGGCTGGCTCGCTGCGTTGGCGTGGCTGGTCATTCCAACAGCCCGTGCCGCCGACCGCCTGCAGCTGGACCCGGCCGGGCTGGGCCCGGCGCAGCAGCAGGTAGCAATGCAGACACTGGCTGATGTGCAGTCGTTGCTGCCCGACGGCCTGCTGCGTGCCTTGCCCGCGCAGGTGCAGGTCGGCTGGCGTGACGACCTGCCCGCCAACGTGCATGGCCGTGCCTTCGCCGGGGGCATCGCGCTGCGCCGCGACCTGCTGGACGACGATGTAGCCGGTGCCCGACGCGCCCGGCGCAGTGCGCTGGTGCACGAACTGACCCATGTTGCCGACCGCACGGGGGCGCACTGGTCACGCAGCGCCCGTTGGCGTGACCTTGCAGGTTGGCAGCGCAAGCCCTGGCATCTGGGCCGCGGTGACAACGCCTTCCGCGACCGCAGTCCCGATGCCTACGAACTGACCGACCCGGCCGAGTACCTGGCGGTGAACGCCGAACACTTCGTGCTCGATGCAGAGTTCGCCTGCCGCCGTCCGGCCTTGGCGCAGTGGTACCAGGCGCATTTCGGTACGTCGCCCTCACTGCCCGCGCCGCACTGTGCGGGCACCGTTCCGCTGCTGCAGGCCGATGCGGAAGAGGGCGCTGCATCGCTGCTCGCACTGGACCCGGCGCGGGTGTATGCGGTGGACTACCTGTTCGCCGAAGGCAGTGCGCAGCCGATGAGCCGCTGGGGCCACAGCATGCTGCGGCTGGTGATCTGCCGTCCCGGCCGCGCGCCGGGGCCGGACTGCAGGCTGGACCTGGAGCATCATCGGGTGCTGTCCTTCCGCGCCTTCGTCGGCGATGTGCAGATCTCCAACTGGCGCGGGCTGACCGGTGGCTATCCTTCGCGCCTGTTCGTGCTGCCGCTGCAACAGGTGGTGGACGAATACACCAAGGTCGAGCTGCGCGGACTGGCATCGCTGCCGCTGCAGCTGGACCGCAGCGAGATCGCCAGCCTGCTCGAGCGCACCGCCCAGGTGCACTGGAGCTATGACGGTCGCTATTACTTCGTCAGCAACAACTGCGCGGTGGAGACGGCGAAGCTGCTGCAGGCCGGTGTTCCGCGCCTGGGTGAAGCCGGCCTGGCCCAGCTGAGCCCGCGCGGGCTGCGCCGCCGCCTGGCGCGGCTGCATGCGCTGGACGAGCAGGTGCTGGCCGATCCCGCGCAGGCCCGGGCGCAGGGCTACTACTTTGCTTCGGCGCGCGACCACTACCAGCAGCTGTTCGCGGTTGCCGCCGCGCAGATGGCGTTGCCGGCGCGCGATGTGCGCGCATGGCTGGCGCTGCCGGCGCAACGGCGCGCACCGTGGCTGCTGCGCGGTGATGTGCGTGCCAGTGCCGGCCTGCTGCTGTTGGAGCAGGCGGCGCAGCGGCGTGCGGAGCTGCGCGCGCGCGATGCACTGAAGCGGCGGTTGCTGGCCAACCCGGACAGCGGCGCTACCCGCTCGCTGCGCGCGTTGCTGGAACAGAGCGGGCAGTGGTTGCGGCCGGGCCAGTTGCTGGCCGACGCTGGCTACGGCCTGCCGCAGGCGGACGAACAGGCGGAGGTGGCACGGGCAGCGGCCGCTGCCAGCGTACAGGCGGTACCCGCCTGGCAGGCACTGCGCGTGCAGCTGCGCGCGCAGTTGCCGCAATCGCAGCGACGTGAGCTGGATGAGATCGACCGCAATCTCACTGCGCTGGGCGCGCGCGTGCGCGAGCAGGCGGCCGCAGTGCCGCCTACTGGCGCGGCAGCTCGATGATGAAACGACTGCCGCCGCTGGTGCCCGGGGTGCAGTAGACCTGGCCGCCGTGCGCATCGGCGATGGCCTTGACCACCGCCAGGCCGAGGCCACTGCCACCGCCCAGGCGCGATCGTGAGCCGTCGCCGCGCATGAATGGATTGAAGATGTCCGCATGCAGGGCCGGGTCGATGCCCGGGCCTTCGTCTTCTATCGCCACCTGCACATGGGCCACGGTGTCATGCACGGCGATGCGCACCTTGCCAGGGTTGGCATAGCGGCGCGCGTTCTCCAGCAAGGCCAGCAGCGCTTGCCGCAACCGCGTCGGGTCGCAATGGGCGGGGTGCTCCTCGCGGCTGGTTTCCAGTTCCAGCACGAAGCCGGCGCTGCGGAACGCGGGATCGACCAGGGTCATCACCGAATGCACCTCGGCCACCACATCGGTACGGGCGCGGCGCACGTCGAGGCGGGCGTTGTCGGCCAGGCTCAACACCCGCAGGTCCTCGATCAGCCGTGACAGGCCCTCGACCTGCGCCAGCAGGCTGCGGAACTGCGACTCATCGGGCTGGAACACGCCTTCGGCCAGGCCCTGCAGGCGGCCGCGCAGGATCGTCACCGGTGTGCGCAGTTCGTGGGCGATGGCCGCGTGCCACATCACCCGTTCGCTTTCCATGTGCTGCAGGCGGCGTGCCATCGCGTTGAAATCGTCCACCAGCGCTGCGACCTCGCCGGGCGAGTTGGCCTCGGCCGTGGCGCGCGCGCCGAGATCGCCGCCAGCCAGCGCACGCACGCTGTCCACCAGTGAATTGAGCGGCGACAGGATGCGGTGGGCCAGTCGGAACGAGGCAGCGATCGCCAGCGCCAGCCCGGTCAGGATTACCCCGACCATCCAGGCCAGCTCCGGCCCGCTTGGCAGCCATCCTTCCGGCTCTTCGGCGCTGGCCGGGAAGAACTCGATCAGTACGGCGTACAGCAGCCATGAAGAGAGGATCACCATCACGATGACGCCGACGACCATCAGCGACATCGACACGATGATGTGCCGGCTGAGCCCGGAGCGGCGCATCAGCGGTCGGCCATCAGGCGGTAGCCGACACCGCGCACGCTGGTCGGAATCTGGGTGAGGCCCACTTCGTCCAGCTTGCGCCGCAGCTTGCTGACATGGCTGTCCACGGTACGCTCCAGCGCTTCGCTTTCCGGCAGGCATTCGTGCATCAACTCGCTGCGGCTGAAGATCCGTGACGGGGCCAATGCCATGCAATGCAGCAGCTTGAACTCGGTGAGGGTCAGCAGCAGCTCGTGGCTGTAGCCGTCGCCTTCCACATGCACCGCGTGGGTGGCGGTATCGATCAGCAACGGGCCCACGCGCAGGGCGCTGGGAGCATCGGCGCGCGGGCTGCGCAGCGTACGCCGCAGTACTGCACGCACGCGTGCCGCCACCTCCGCCGGGTTGAATGGCTTGACCACATAGTCATCGGCGCCCATCCGCAATGCGGTCAGCTTGTCCAGATCCTGGTCCAGCGCAGTCAGCATGATCACCGGCGTTTCACCGCGCTGGCGCAGCTGGGTCAGCACGCTCCAGCCATCCAGCCGCGGCAGCTGCACGTCCAGCAGCACAAGGTCCGGGCGCATGCTGCGATGCAGGTCCAGGGCCGCCTGGCCATCGGCCGCACGCAGGGTGCGCAGGCCTTCGCGTTCAAGATAGGCGGTGAGGATGTCGGCGATCTCGGCTTCGTCCTCGACGATCAGGACCAGCGCCGCGAGGGCAGGGGATGCATGCATGGCAAGGCGAGGCCGGAAGGTGCTTGCCCTCCATCGTATCTCCACACTTCCTCCATCGAAACCCCATCATCGCCACGCACACTGCGCGCTTCATGATTCCTCAGCCGCGTCTGCGGCACTGTGCACAGCAATGAGAACCTTCAGGACTCCGGTCGCGCTGGTCGCGGCCTTCGCCTTGGCCATGACGGCCTGCTCCCGCCCCGAATCGACCGTCGAAGCCGCACCGCGTGTCAGCGTGGTGACCGTTGGCCCGCAGGTGGTGCAGCGCGATGATGAGCTGCCTGGCCGGGTGGCGGCCGTGCGCACCGCGCAGATCCGTGCGCAGGTCGGCGGCATCGTGCAGCGCCGGATGTTCGAGCAGGGGGCGGAAGTACATGCGGGCCAACCGCTGTTCCAGATCGACCCTGCGGCGTTCCGCGCCGACGTCGATTCGGCGCTGGCGGCCCTGCAGCGCAGCGAGGCGGCACTGGGTCGCAGCCGGTTGCAGTCACAGCGGTTGCAGGCATTGGCGGCCGCGCAGGCGGTCAGCCAGCAGCACCGCGACGATGCCAGTGCCGAGCATGAGCAGGCCCGGGCAGCGGTCAACGAGGCGCGCGCAATCCTGGCGCGACGTCAGCTCGATCTGCGCTACGCCACGGTGAGTGCACCGATCGATGGCCGCATCGACCAGGCACTGGTGAGCGAAGGCGCGCTGGTCGGCGTCGCCGACGCCGAACCGATGGCGGTGGTGCAGCAGATCGACAAGGTCTACGTGGACGTGCGCCAGCCTGCTTCGCAGCTGCAGTCCCTGCAGCGCAGCGCGGTGGCCGGCGAGTTGCCAGTGACCATCATCGGCGCGGCGGGTACGCCGCTGCCCGAGCGCGGTCGGCTGCTGTTCTCCGGTGTCAATGTCGATGCACGCACCGGCGATGTGATCCTGCGCATCCTGGTCGACAACCCAGAGCGGCAGTTGCTGCCCGGCATGTACGTGCGTGCGCGGGTGCCCCGTGGTGCGCCGGCCAGCGCGCTGCTGCTGCCGCAGCAGGCAGTGCTGCGCAGCGCCGGTGGCCAGGCCTATGCCTGGGTCATCGCCGACGATGGCAAGGCGGTGATCCGCACGCTGGAGGTGGACGGCAGCGTCAACCGGCAATGGTTGGTGCGGCACGGCCTGAAGGCCGGCGAGAAGGTGGTGGTGGAAGGCCAGGAGCGCCTGCAGGAAGGCGTGCTGGTCGATCCGCGCGACTGGCAGGTGCCGGTCGCCAGTGCCAGCGCACCGCCGACATCCGAACGCCAGGGCTGAGCCCTTCCAGGAACCTACGACATGGCCCGTTTCTTCATCGATCGCCCGGTATTTGCCTGGGTGCTGGCGATCTTCGTCATCCTGGCCGGCGTGCTGGCCATTCCGCGGCTGGCGGTCGAGCGCTACCCGGCGGTCGCACCGCCCAGCGTCAGCATCTATGCCAGCTATCCCGGTGCCAGCCCGCAGACGTTGAATGATGCGGTGGTCGGCCTGATCGAGCGTGAGCTGTCCAGCGTCAAGCATCTGCTGTACTTCGAATCGTCGGTGGATACTTCCGGTGAAGCGTCGATCACCGCCACCTTCAAGCCCGGCACCGATCCTGAGCTGGCGCAGGTGGACGTGCAGAACCGGATCAAGGCGATCGAGCCGCGCCTGCCGCGCAGCGTGCGCCAGAACGGCCTGTTCGTGGAGGCGGCCGACTCCGGATTCCTGATGCTGGTGGGCCTGCGCTCACCCGATGGCAGTGTCAGCGAAGCGGCGCTGGGGGATTTCATGGCGCGCAACATCATCGAGGAGCTGCGGCGCATCGACGGCGTCGGCCGCGTGCAGCTGTTCGGTGCCGAACAGGCGATGCGGATCTGGCTGGACCCCACCCGCCTGACCGGCTACGGCCTGACCATGGGCGATGTCGCCAGCGCGATCGAGCAGCAGAACCTGGAGATCTCGCCGGGCCGCATCGGCGATTCGCCCGGTGTTCCCGGCCAGCGCATCACCGTGCCCCTGAGTGCCGAAGGCCAGCTGTCCACGCCCGGGGAGTTTGCGGCGATCGTGCTGCGGGCCGGTGCCGATGGTTCGCGGGTGCTGCTTGGCGATGTCGCCCGGGTCGAACTGGGCGCGCAGAGCTATGCCTGGGGCACGCGCGAAGATGGCTATCCGGCGACGGCCGCCGGCGTGCAGCTGCGCCCCGGTGCGAATGCGGTGCGTACCGCCACGGCGGTGCGCGAACGCATGGCCGACCTGCAGCCGCTGCTGCCGCATGGTGTTGAATCCAGCATTCCGTTCGATACCGCGCCCTTCGTGAAAGTATCGATCCAGAAGGTACTGCAGACCCTGATCGAGGCGATGCTGCTGGTGTTTGCAGTGATGTACCTGTTCCTGCAGAACTGGCGCTATACGCTGATCCCCGCCCTGGTCGCGCCGATCGCGTTGCTGGGCACCTTCGCGGTGATGCTGGCGCTCGGTTTCTCGATCAACGTATTGACCATGTTCGGCATGGTGCTGGCGATCGGCATCATTGTTGACGACGCGATCGTGGTGGTCGAGGGCGTGGAGCGGATCATGGCCGAAGAGGGGCTGCCGCCGCGCGAGGCCACGATCAAGGCGATGCGTGAGCTGACCGGTGCGGTGATCGGCATTACCCTGGTGCTGACGGCGGTATTCATCCCGATGGCGCTGGCCAGTGGTTCGGTTGGTGCGATCTACCGCCAGTTCAGCGTGGCGATGTCGGTGTCCATCCTGTTCTCGGCACTGCTGGCGCTGAGCCTGACCCCGGCGCTCTGCGCGACGCTGCTGCGGCAGGGCACGCGTGGCCACCATGGTCGCGGCGGCGTGTTCGGTGCGTTCAACCGCGGCTTCGAGCGGATGACCGGGCGCTACCAGCAGGGCGTGGCGGCCGTACTGCGGCGCAGTGGCCGGGTGATGGGCCTGTTCGCGGCCTTGCTGGTGGCGCTGCTGATCGGCCTGCATTGGTTGCCGGGTGCGTTCCTGCCGGAAGAGGACCAGGGCTATTTCATGACTTCCATCCAGCTGCCGGCCGAAGCAACCGCCGAGCGTACGCTGGCGGTGGTCGAAGCCTACGAACAGCATGTCGCCTCGCGGCCGGCGATCGCGTCCAACCAGGCCATCCTCGGCTACAGCTTTTCCGGTTCCGGCCCGAGCGCGGCGCTGACCTACACCATGTTGAAGGACTGGGGTGAACGCGGCGGCAGCACCGCATCGGACGAGGTGAAGGCGGCGCAGCAGGCCATGGCAACGGTCCCGGAAGGCGAGGTGATGAGCGTGATGCCGCCAGCCATCGACAGCCTTGGCCGTTCCTCCGGTTTCTCGCTGGCGCTGCAGGCGCGTACCGGACAGGGCCAGGCCGAGCTGCGCGCTGCCCTGCAGCAGCTGTTGAAGCTGGCAGAGGCAAGTCCGTTGCTGGCCGAAGTGAATGCTGATGGCCTGCCTGCGGGTAGCAATGTCCGGCTGGACATCGATCGCGCCAAGGCCGAAGCGATGGGCGTGGCGTTCACCGACATCAGTGCCACGTTGTCGGCGGCAATGGGCTCGCAGTACGTCAACGATTTTCCCAATCGCGGGCGCATGCAGCAGGTGATCATGCAGGCCGATGCGCCGCACCGGATGCAGCTGGAAGACGTGCTGAAGCTGTATGTCCGCAACAGCGAAGGCGGCATGGTGGCGCTGTCCGAACTGGTCACCCCACACTGGACCGAGGCGCCGCTGCAGCTGCAACGCTACCTGGGGTTCCCGGCATTGAATCTGTCCGGCGCACCTGCCGGCGGGGTGTCCACCGGCCAGGCGATGGTCGAGATGGAGCGCCTTGCCCAGCAGCTGCCAGCGGGTTTCGCCCTGCAGTGGACCAGCCAGTCGCTGCAGGAACGCGAGTCGGGTGCCCAGGCACCGTGGTTGCTGCTGCTGTCGATGCTGGTGGTGTTCCTGGTGCTGGCGGCACTGTACGAGAGCTGGTCGATCCCGCTGGCGGTGATGCTGGTGGTGCCGTTGGGCCTGCTCGGCGCTGTTGCTGCGGTGTTGCTGCGCGAGATGCCCAATGACGTGTTCTTCAAGGTCGGCATGATCACGGTGATCGGACTTTCGGCGAAGAACGCGATCCTGATCGTCGAGTTCGCCCGCCAACTGCAACAGCAGGGACGCGGTCTGGTCGAGGCGACCATCGAAGCAGCACGCCTTCGGTTGCGACCGATCGTGATGACCTCGCTGGCGTTCGCGCTGGGCGTGGTGCCGCTGATGCTGGCCCAGGGTGCTTCAAAGGAAACGCAACAGGCCATCGGTACCGGTGTGTTCGGCGGCATGGTCAGTGCGACCGTATTGGCCGTGTTCTTCGTGCCGGTGTTCTATGTGGTGGTGCAGGGGGCGCAGCAGTGGCTTGCGCAGCGCCTGCGCCGACGCCGGCCGGCGCCGGGAGGAAGCGTGGATGGAAAGCAGGTGGATGGAAAGCAGGAACCCTGAGGGCCTGCACGAGGCGCAGCTGCGCGTGCTGGAACAGCAGCTGCGCGATGCGTTGCTGGACGGCGACCATGGCGCGGTTGCTGCGCTGTTGTCACCAGCGTTGTTCATGATGGACGGACAGGGTGGGCGGGTGCTCGAGCTGCCCTGGTTGCAGGACTGGCGACATGGGCATCTGCAGATTCATGCGCTGCAGGCGCATGCGGTCGAGACGCTGCTGTGTGGTCGGCTGGCGCTGTTGTCCAGTGATGTTCAGCTGCATGTGCATTGGCGGGGACGCGAACACGTGCAGCGCTTGCGCCTGTTGCGCGTCTGGACAAGCACTTCCGGTGTCAGCGGCGCGCAACTGCTGTCGATGGCGGTACTGGCAGGCTGAACACGGTCATGCAGCTTTCAGGCCCCGTTTGCGTGCAGATGGTAGGGTCCAGGGTCTCTGTAGTTTCGACAAGGAGTCGAGCCATGCGTGTAATTCCCAGTCTGTTGGCTGCCTCCCTCGGCCTCGCGCTGAGCGCCTGCCAGCCGGCCCAGACGCCGGCCGCCAGTAATGCAGGCGATGATGCGGCCGCAACGCCGGCACCGGCGCCGGTGGCCGCCGCTGCTGATGGCGGCGGCGATGGCGCCGGCAACCAAACCCTCTATCGCTGCGGCGACCTTGATGTGCGCGCCACCTTCAACGGTGAGGACGCGGCGACGGTTGCGATTGGCGGCCGCAGTTTCGCGATGTCCTCCGAACGTGCAGCCTCCGGTGCGAAGTATGGCGACGGCAAGGGCAACAGCTTCTGGACCCGTGGCAGTGAAGACGCGCTGCTCAGCCTGAAGGGCGAGGCGGACCGCGAATGCAACGCGGTGGAGGCAACCGAGGGCGATGGCAGTGCCGGCAACGCGGCGTTCCGTGCCACCGGCAACGAGCCGGGCTGGCTTGCCGTCGTCGACGGCGATACGCCGGGCCTGCAGGTGGACGTGGATTACGGCGAGCGCCGTTTCACCGTCGCCAAACCGACCGAGGGTGCGGATGGCTGGGTGGGCAAGGCGGCGGATGGCACCGACATCAAGCTGAGCTTCCAACGCACCACTTGCCAGGACGGCATGAGTGGCGAGACATTCGAGGCCAAGGCGATGCTGGCCGTGGGCACGCGCCAGTACCACGGCTGCGGCAACTTCGGCGGCAAATAAAAAAAAGGGGACGGAGGGGATGACGTCGTTTGTGCCATGAACGACGTCATCCCCTCCGTCCCCTTTTTTGCGTCAGCCCTTGCAGGGCTTCAGATCCAGATCGGGGGACAGGTCGTAGCGCAGGTTCACACCGATCAACGCCTGCCGGATCGCGCAGTCATCGCGATGGCGGGCCACCAGGTCGGCAAAGATCTTCTCTCGATCGTCGCAGAACCTGGCGATGGCGGCCTCCAGCTCGCGACGACGGGCGTCGTCGTAGGGTTCTTCGCCGGCAAAATGCTGGCAGCTGTTCTCCCGTTCGATGAAGGCCTGCACATCGGCCGGCATGCCGCAGTAGATGCGGATGTCCTGCACGAAAGCGACGTCGTCGGGGACGCTGCAACCGGCGGCAGCCCGCACCTGTTGCTCCTCGTCGGGGGTGTCCGCCAGCGTCGCCACAGCATCTGCTTCATCTGCGGCCGGTGCCACCGCAGCGGCAACGGTGTCCGCAGCGGCGGGCTGCGTCACCGCGTCCGCCGCGACGTCACCGGTGCTGTCCGCTGCCCGCGGCGAGCACGCCACGAGCAGGGACAGGCAGGCGATCAGCGCAGCGCGGTTAATCGGCACGGCCGGCAAATTCGCCGGTGGCGGTGTTCACCAGCACACGCTCGCCGTTGACGATGTACTCCGGCACCATGATCTCGATGCCGGTGTTGAGCTTGGCCGGCTTCGGGCGCTTGGTGGCGGTGCCGCCCTTCAGTTCCGGCGGCGTCTCGATCACTTCCAGCACCACCGAGGCCGGCAGCTGGATGGCCACCGGCTGCTCGTCGATCACCTGCACGTAGATGCCGGTCAGGCCGTCGGTGATGTAGCCGGCGTCATCGCCGATCACGTCCGCGTCCAGGGTGTAGGGGGTGTAGTCCTCGTCGTCCAGGAACACGAACGCATCGCCGTCCTTGTACGAGTAGGTGGACTGGCGGCGCAGCAGTTCGACTTCGACCAGGTTGTCGTCGGCATCGAAGCTGGCGTCGAGCTTGTTGCCGCCCGGCACGCTGTACATGATGAAGCGGAAGCGGACGTTGCCGCCGCGACCCTGCGGCGAGCTGCGCTCGATGTCGCGGATCTGGTAGACGCCGTTGTTGAACTCGACGACGTTGCCCTTCTTGATGTCGTTGGCTTTCATGGTGATGTTGGTCGTTGGGGGAGGGCGCCGTCCCGGCGCCCGGGGGGAATCACTTCGGAGCGAGCCGGGTGGCGCCGTCCAGGCGGATGGTCTCGCCGTTGATGTAGGTGTTGCCGAGGATGTGGCCGACCAGGCTGGCGAACTCTTCCGGCTTGCCCAGGCGCGACGGGAACGGGATCGATGCGGCCAGCGACTGTTGTACGGCTTCGGGCATGCCATCGACCATCGGCGTCCAGAACACGCCCGGCGCGATGGTATTGACGCGGATGCCGAAGCGCGACAGCTCGCGGGCCATCGGCAGGGTCATCGCCACCACGCCGCCCTTGGAGGCGGAGTAGGCGGCCTGGCCGATCTGGCCTTCGTAGGCGGCAACGCTGGCGGTGTTGATGATCACGCCGCGCTCGCCGTCCACGCCGGCCTCGTTGTGCTGCATGCGGTTGGCTGCGGCCTTGGCGACATTGAAGCTGCCGACCAGGTTGACCATCACCGTGCCCTGGAACCCGGCCAGCGGCATCGGGCCTTCCTTGCCCAGCACGCGGCCAGCGCCGAGGATGCCGGCGCAGTTCATGGCGACATTCAGGCCGCCGAGGAAATCGCAGGCCTGGTCGATGGCCGCCGCCACGGACGCTTCATCACTGACGTTGACGTTGAAATAGCGGGCGTTGTCCTGCCCCAGGCCGGCAACAGCGGCCGCGCCCTTGGCGTCGTTGAGGTCGAACAGGGCGACCTTGCCACCCTCGGCAACCAGGTGCTGGGCCACGGCCAGGCCGAGGCCGGAGACGCCGCCAGTGATCACGGCACGCACGGAAGAAAGTTGCATTACACGGTCCTGCAGGTTCAAGAGCCGCCGATTCTAACGGAAGCGACGGCAGCCGCTGTTGTGCACTGCGCCGCCGGCCTCAGCCCAGTTCGCGGGCGCGGCGCAGGCGACGCTCGAAGTCGGCGGCGGGCAGGCCATGGGCGAACAGGAAGCCCTGGCCGACGGTCACCCCCAAATCGAGCAGGCACTGCCGTTGTGGCTCGGTTTCCACGCCTTCGGCGACCACGCCCAGGCCTAGGCTGCGCGCGATCGCGCAGACCGCCTCGCACACCGCCACATCCGAACGGTTGCGGGGAATGCCTTCGACAAACAGCTGGCTCAGCTTCAGCCCATGGATGGGCAGTCGCCGCAGGTAGTTCAGGGCGCTGTAGCCTTCGCCGAAGTCGTCGATGGTCAGCATCACCCCCATTTCGCGCAGGCGGGCGAAGGTGCGCAGGGTGTCCGGTGCATCCTCGATCAGCACCCGTTCGGTGAACTCCAGTTCCAGCACGCTGCCGGGCAGGCCGAACTCGTCCAGCACCTGCCGCACCCAGCGGGCGAGATCCTCACCGACGAACTGGCGCCAGGACACGTTGACCGCCACCCGCACCAGGCCGAGCCCGTCATCCTGCCATTGCCGCACCTGCCGGCACGCTTCGCGCAGCGCCCATTGGCCGATGCGCACGATGTCGCCGGTGTGCTCGGCGTGGCGGATGAACAGGTCCGGGCGCATCGGTCCCAGCTGGGTATTGTGCCAGCGCATCAGCGCCTCGCAGGCGATGGTGGCGCCGCTGCGCAGGTTGACCTGTGGCTGGTACACCAGGTGGAACTCGTCGCCATCGAGGGCCTTGTGCAGCCGGCTTTCGATCTGCAGGCGGTCATGCTGGCGTTGTGCCAGTTCCGGGGAAAACACCTGCCAACCGTTGCGGGTGCGGCGCTTGCTCTCGTACATCGCCGTGTCGGCGTTCTGAATCAGCTGCTGCGGCCGGTCGCCATCGCGCGGTGCGCGGGCGATGCCGATGCTGGCGGTCACCGGGAACTCGTCGCTGCCCAGCTGGAACGGTGCCGAGAACGCCGCCGTGATGCGCTCGGCCAACTGCTCGGCCTGGTCCTGCTGGTCGCGCAGGTCGCAGATCACCAGGAATTCGTCGCCGCCAAAGCGCGCAAGCAGGCCTTCGGTGCCGATCGCAGTGGCGATGCGCCGGGTCGCTTCGATCAACAGTTCATCACCGGCGTTGTGGCCAAGCAGGTCGTTGACCACCTTGAAGCGGTCCAGGTCGATGTACAGCACCGCCACGCGGTCGTGGCTGGGGCTGTCCATGCGCACGCCGAGGTCGCTCAGCACCGCATCGCGGTTCATGATTCCGGTCAGCGGGTCGGTGCGGGCCTGCACGCGCAGGGTTTCCTCGGCCTGCTTGCGCTCGGTGATGTCCTGCACGGTGCCGGTGATGCGTGCGGCATCGACATCGCCGGCCGAGACCTCGCCGATCATCCGGATCCAGAACGAGTGGCCATCGCGGCGCTGGCCCTGCAGCTCCAGGCCGAAGCTGCTGCGGTGTTCGATGGTATCGGCCAGCGCCTGCTGCAGGGCGGCGCGGTCGTCGCTGCGCAGGCAGTCCAGCAGGTCGGGCATGTCCTCCAGGTCGGCCGGCTGGCCGACGATGCGCCGCGCTTCGTCGGTGAGGTACAGGCGCTGCAGGCCGCGATCCCACTCCCAACCGCCGATATGGGCCAGTGACTGCGCGCGCGCGAACAGGGTGTTGTTGCGCTTCAGTTCGGTGATGTCACTGAACATCGCATAGACATGATCGGCCTGGTCGCAGCCGTTGCCGAACACCGGCACGTTGGTGGTGGACAGCCACAGCATGCGTCCGCGCGGGCGGTGGTACAGGCCGATGATGGTGCTGCGGATCACCCGCCCGGCCTGGAAACAGCGGCTGGTCGGCCACTGTGACTGGGTCAACGGGTGGCCATGCTCGTCGACGATGATCCACGCTTCGGGATCGAGCATCGCGTTCAAGCCCACGCCGCCACCGGTGAGGCCGAGGATGCGGTGTGCGGCCGGGTTGGCCGACAGCACGCGCAGGTCGCGGTCGAACAGGATCACGCCCTTGTCGATCGATTCCATCAACAGGCGATAGCGCGACTCTGCGCGCCAGCGCCCGCTCAGGTCGCGGGCGACGGCGACGATGCAGGGTTGGCCGCGGTCCTGGAATCCGGCCGAGTGCACTTCCACCGGAAAGCGGCTGCCATCACCGCGCATGTTGGTCACTTCGATGACGTAGGTGTCGCCGCGGTTCAACGCTTCCCACACCGGTTGCAGATGGTCGCTGGGCAGGTCGGGATTGAGCAGTTCGATCGGCTGGCCGACGATGTCCTCGCGCGGGCGGTCGTAGGCGAGGATGCCGGCGCGGTTGACGTCCAGCACCACGCCTTCGGCGCTGAGGATGCTGACCGGGTCGGGCACGGCGTCGAACAACGCGGCATAGCGTGCCTGGGTATCCAGTTCGCGCTGCTGCGCATCGGCCAGCGCCTGCCGTGCCTGGCGCAGCAGCCTGGCCTGGGCCGGCGGAGGCGAAGCAGCCAGCGCCGCGTCCAGAGCGGCCAGCGCGACGTCGGTTGCGGCGGGTGTATCGCCGATGGCCGGGCGGTCGCGCGGGCCGCTGTCGTTCATGTCGCTGCCAGCGCCTGCCCGACGCGGCTGGCGGTCGCGCGGCCGAGCAGTCCGGCCAGCCAGCGGCCGGTCTCGGCCAGCGACGGCAGGTCGACCCCGCACTCCAGGCCCAGGCCCTGCAGCAGGTACACCACGTCCTCGCTGGCCACGTTGCCGCTGGCGCCCTTCGCGTACGGGCAGCCGCCGGCGCCGGACACCGCACTGTCGACCACGCGCACGCCTTCTTCCAGGCAGGCGGCGATGTTGGCGATGGCCTGGCCGTAGGTATCGTGGAAGTGCACGGCCAGTGCGCTCATCGGGATCTCGGCAGCCACCGCCTGCAGCATGGCGCGGGCCTTGCGCGGCGTGCCGACGCCGATGGTGTCGCCCAGCGAGATCTCATAGCACCCCATCTGGTGCAGGGCGCGGGCGACGCGCACCACATCGGCCAGCGGCACCTCGCCCTGATACGGGCAGCCGAGCACGGTGGAGACGTAGCCACGCACGCGCACGCCGTCGGCGGCCGCGCGGCGCAGGATCGGCTCGAAGCGGGCCAGCGATTCATCGATGCCGGCGTTGGTGTTGGTGCGGTTGAAGGCTTCCGATGCAGCGGTGAATACCGCGATTTCCTGCACGCCGACGGCGCGCGCACGGTCGTAGCCCTGTTCGTTCGGCACCAGCACCGGATAGGCGATGCCCGGGCGGCGCTGGATGCCGGCATAGACCTCGGCAGCATCGGCCAGTTGCGGGACCCAGCGTGGGCTGACGAAGCTGGTGGCCTCAATGGTGCGCAGGCCGGTGGCCGACAGGCGATCGATCAGGGCGATCTTGTCGGCGGTGGCCACGGCCTGCTTTTCGTTCTGCAGCCCATCGCGCGGGCCAACCTCGACGATACGGACGAAATCGCTCACCGGGGCACCCCTGCGGCGGGCGGGACGGGAAGGGCAGGGCGGATGGGATCGGCTGGGGTCACGGCGGTTCCTGGGAAACGGGGGCGGCCCGGTCTTCGCCAGGCTGCCAGATGAGATACGCAGGCCGGTCGCACAAGCGGCCACGCCTGCGTCTGGTGGCGACGCAGGTGTCTACCCGGGCAGGTGGCAGACCGCCTCGATGTTGTTGCCATCGGGGTCGATCACGAAGGCAGCGTAATAGTCCGGGTGGTACCAGGGACGCAGGCCGGGCGCACCATTGTCGCGTGCCCCTGCGGCCAGCGCGGCGGCGTGGAAGGCATCAACCTGGGCGCGCTCGGCGCAGACAAAGGCCACGTGCACGCCCTGGCTGAGCGGCGTTGCATTGCCCAGCCAGAAGAACGGCTTGCCGTGGTTGCCGAAACCCACGTGGTCGTGGGCCCCGGTCTGTTCGGCGCTGACCTCCATCACCACGCCGATCTGCAACGGCGCCAACGCCTGCTGGAAAAAGGCCCTGCTGCGCGGCAGGTCGCCGCTGTTCAAGCCGATATGGTCGAGCATGTCAGGCCTCCGTGACCCAGTGCGGCGCGCGTTTGTCGAGGAAGGCGCCCAGGCCTTCCTGGCCTTCGGCCGATACCCGCAGGCGGGCGATCAGGGCGGCGTTGTCACGGTCCAGGCTGTCGCGATCATGGGCGTTGCGAACCTGCCGGACCAGCAGCTTGGCCGAAGCCGAGGCGATCGGCCCGGCCTTGTCGAGCAGGGCCAGCTGTCGCTGCACCGCCTCGTCGAGGCGTTCGGGCTCCACCAGCTGGTGGATCAGGCCGATGCGCAGGGCAGTGTCGGCGTCGAAGTGCTCGCCGGTGGCGAACCAGCGGCGGGACTGGCGGCTGCCGATGGCCTCGATCACATAGGGCGAGATCACTGCCGGCAGCAGGCCCAGGCGGCTTTCGGTCAGGCCGAAGCGGGCGGCGGTAGTGGCGATGGCGATATCGCAGCAGGCCACCAGGCCGACGCCACCACCAAAGGCGGCGCCGTGGACGCGGGCGAGGGTGGGCTTGGGCAGTTCGTCCAGGGTGCGCATCAGCCGGGCCAGGGCCAGGGCGTCGTCACGGTTGTCCGCCTCGCTGGCAGAGGCCATGCCGCGCATCCACTGCATGTCGGCACCGGCGGAGAAGGAGGCGCCGTGGCCGGCCACCACCACCGTGCGCACGGTGTCATCGCGTCCGGCCGCTTCCAGGGCTGCGGTCAGCCGGGCGATCAGGCCGGCGTCAAAGGCGTTGTGCAGCTCCGGCCGGTTCAGCCAGAGGGTCAGGACAGCGCCGTTGCGCTCGATCTGCAAAGCATCGTTCATGGGATTCCGGGGGTTGCTCCATACCTGTATGGATCATAGCGGGCCATTGGTCATGGGCCATGACGCGACGCGGGAATGTTAGAATCGAGAACCATTTACATCCAGCAGAGAACACGCTAGATGACGCTGTCCGAACTGCCCCTGCACGCCTCGGCCGTGGTCGATTCCGTGCAGGACCTGCATGCCAACGATGCCATCGCCCGGCGCCTGCGCGAGCTGGGCTTCGTCAAGGGCGAGGAAGTGCGCCTGGTGGCGCGAGGCCCGGTTGGTGGCGAGCCGCTGCTGGTGCAGGTCGGGTTCACCCGTTTCGCGCTGCGTATCAGTGAGGCCCGGCGCGTGGTCATCGACCCGGCCAGCCAGGAGGGACGTGCATGAGCGCCACCGCAACCGCCGCCCCGCTGCGCATCGCGCTGGTCGGCAACCCCAACAGCGGCAAGACCGCGCTGTTCAACCAGCTGACCGGCAGCCGGCAGAAGGTCGCCAACTACACCGGCGTCACCGTTGAGCGCAAGGAAGGCCGCCTGCGTGCGCCGTCCGGCCGCGAGTTCGCCGTGCTGGACCTGCCGGGCGCCTACAGCCTGCAGCCGGCCAGCCTGGACGAGGCGATCACCCGCGACCTGTGCCGGGGGTTCTACCCGGGTGAGGCCGCGCCGGACGTCCTTCTGTGCGTGATCGACGCCACCAACCTGCGCCTGCACCTGCGCTTCGCCCTGGAACTGCGCGAGCTGGGCAAGCCGATGATCATCGCCCTGAACATGGTCGACGCCGCGCAGCGCCGCGGCATCCAGATCGATGTGGCCGCGCTGGAGCGCCAGATTGGTGTGCCGGTGGTGGAAACCGTGGCGGTACGCAAGCAGGGCGCGCGTGCACTGGTGGAACGCCTGGATGCGATGGTGCCGCACCTGGATGCGCCGCTGGCCGGCGTTGAGAGCGGCGCGGACTACCACGCGCAGGTGCGCGCGATCCTGGCCGCAGCCGTGCGGATGCCGGCACGGACGGCGAAGATCGACGATACGCTGGACCGCTGGCTGCTGCATCCGGTGTTCGGCCTGATCACGCTGGTGGTGGTGATGTTCCTGATCTTCCAGGCGGTGTTCGCCTGGGCCACGCCGCTGATGGATGGCATCGAGGCCGGCTTTGCCTGGCTGGGTGAACTGGCCGCCAGCGTGCTGCCGGCAGGTCCGCTGACCAGCCTGCTGACCGACGGCATCATCGCCGGCCTGGGCGGCGTGGTGGTATTCCTGCCGCAGATCCTGATCCTGTTCGCCTTCATCCTGGCGCTGGAGGAATCCGGTTACCTGCCACGCGCCGCGTTCCTGCTGGACCGCATGATGGCGGCGGCCGGCCTGTCGGGGCGGTCGTTCATCCCGCTGCTGTCCAGCTTTGCCTGCGCCGTGCCGGGCATCATGGCCACCCGCAGCATCCAGGACCCGCGTGACCGCCTGGCCACGATCCTGGTGGCACCGCTGATGACCTGCTCGGCAAGGCTGCCGGTGTATGCGCTGCTGATCGGTGCGTTCATACCGGCCGGCAGGATCGGCATCTTCAACCAGCAGGGCCTGGTGTTGTTCGGCCTGTACGTGGCCGGCATCCTCAGCGCGCTGGTGATGTCGTGGGTGATGAAGAAGTGGCGCCGCGACAAGAGCGAGCACCCGCTGATGCTGGAGCTGCCGTCGTACCGCATTCCGCATCCGCGCGACCTCGCCGTCGGCCTGTACGAGCGCGGCATGATCTTCCTCAAGCGCGTCGGCGGCATCATCCTGGCGCTGACCATCCTGCTGTGGTTCCTGCTGTCGTTCCCGGGCGCGCCCGCCGACGCGACGATGCCGGCCATCGACTACAGCTACGCCGGCCAGATCGGCCACGCGATGACCGCGATCTTCGCGCCGCTGGGCTTCAACTGGCAGATCTGCATCGCGCTGATTCCGGGTCTGGCCGCGCGCGAAGTAGCGGTGTCCTCGCTGGCGACGGTGTATGCGCTGTCGGCTGCCGATGACGATGCGGCGATCTCCGCACTGTCGCCGGTGGTGGCTGATGGCTGGTCGCTGGCTACCGGCCTGGCCCTGCTGGTGTGGTTCATCTACGCACCGATGTGCATCTCGACGCTGGCCACCATCAAGCGCGAGACCAACTCGTGGAAGCAGATGGGCTTTGCGGCGTTCTACCTGTTCGCCGCAGCGTACGTGGCCGCGCTGATCACCTACCAGGTGACCGTGGCGCTGGGAGGCGGCTGATGGACGCCGGCCTGCTGGTGCAGTACCTGATCATCGCCGTGGCCGTGCTGGTCAGCGCATGGGTGGTGCTGAAGAAGCAGGCGCCCGGCACCGTGCGCAAGCTGCGTGGCGCGCTGGCACTGGCCCTGCTGAAGCCGGGCCGCGCGGCCTGGCTGCAGGCGCTGGGCCGGAAGATCGCGCCGCCGGCCACTGGCGGTGGCGGGGCGTGCGGTGGCTGCGACAGCTGCGGACCGACACCGCCGAAGCAGCACTAGAGAGGCGTCTGGGCCCTGCCCTGGTGGGTGCGGCCCTTGGTCTGCACTGCAGATTGATCATCCACGCATGGCGTGGATCTACCCATCCCCAGCGCTGCCCTCCAGCGGTGTCGGAATTGAACATCCACGCAGGGCGTGGATCTACGTTGCAGGCAGGGTGGGGTGACAGGTTCGCCGCGATGCGTCAACGTGCGCGCTCACCCAGCTCCGCAGCCAGGGCAAGCCAGCGTTCGCGCTGGCCGGGCGTGCTGCTGCGCACCGGGCCCAGCCGGCTGACCCGCACCGGGCGGATGCCGCAGAACTCAAGGATGGTGGCGCGGATCTGGGTAATGCCCGGATCGCGGTAGATCCAGCGGTAGTACCAGGGCGGCGTATCCAGCGTGGTGATGACCCGCGCGCTGCGCCCCGCCAGCAGCCGGTCCCACCACACCGAATCGCGCCGGTAGCGGAAGGCGAAGCCCGGCAGCAGCACACGATCGAAGAAGCCCTTCAGCAGTGCCGGCATCGCGCCCCACCACGTCGGGTAGACCAGCACCAGGTGGTCGCAGGCCTGGATCGCGTCTGCTGCATCCTGCAGGTCGGTTTCCAGTGGCTGGATCTGGCGATAACCGTGGCGCAGCACCGGGTCGAACTGCAGTTCACCCAGGGCGATCATGTGCACGCGGTGGCCGGCGTTGCGGGCGGCGGTCGCGTAGCGCTGGGCGAGGGCGCCGCACAGGCTGTCGCGGTCGGGATGGCCAAGCAGGATCAGGATGGAACGGGACACGGCAGTCTCGGAGGCTGGAAGGCGACCGACGTTGCGCTATGCCCCAAGGGCAGAGTCAAACGACAGGGCAGCCGGCAGGAACCAACACGCAGGTGCCATCGCCCTGCTGCAGCCATTGCCGCAGCTCGTCAGCCACCTGCAGCAGCTCGATCTCGGTGCGTGCAAGGCGCTCGCGCTCGGCGGCAATCGCAGTGCGCTGACGTTCCAGCAGGGTGAGCACGGCTGGCCAGTCCAGCTGGCCGTCGCCACGCTGCAGGCGGGTGATGGCGGCCAAGCCGATGCCCAGCCCCAGTGCCTGCCGGATCAGCTGCACCCAGGCCACGTCCTGCTCGCTGTAGTCGCGATAGCGGTTCAGGCGCGGCACTGGCGGCAGCAGGCCGCGTGCCTCGTACAGGCGGATGGCCTTGGCGCTGGCGCCAGTACGGCGGGCGACTTCGGAAATGCGCACCGTTTCAGCCCTGCATCCGCGCAGGCGGCATGATGGCGTCAGCGCTTGGCGCGGGCGGTTTGCAAAGGTGCATGAGGTGCGGGCCAGCGCTTGAAGGGGCACGCAGCGTAGCAGCGACAGTGCTTGCCGGACCATGCGTGCTGCCGCTAGCCTGCGTGCATGAACCAGACTCCCCTGCGATTGCTTATTCACGGCGCCTCCGGGCGCATGGGCCAGGCCCTGTTGCGGCTGGCCGCCGAACATCCTGATTCCCTGCAGATCGTCGCTGCGGTGACCGGCCGCGCGCCGGCGCAGCGGGTGATCGACGGCGTACCGTTCTTCGCGGCCAGCGAGTTGCCGGGGGCGCCGGTGTTCGATGTGGCGATCGACTTCAGCCTGCCCGAGGGCTTCGATGCGCTGCTGGCACTGTGCGTGGAGCGCGGTGCGGGACTGGTATCGGGCACCACCGGTATTTCCAGTGTGCAGCGCCAGGCACTGGAAGCAGCGGCGGCGAAGATCCCGCTGGTGTGGGCGTCGAACTTCAGCCTGGGCGTGGCGGTGCTCGATGAGCTGGTGGAGCGTGCAGCGCAGGCGCTGGCCGGCTGGAACTGCGACATCGTCGAATCGCACCATACGCAGAAGAAGGATGCTCCCTCGGGCACGGCGTTGACCCTGGGTGCCGCGGCGCAGCGGGGCGGGGCCGAGCCGCAGTACGCCAGCCTGCGCGCCGGAGACATCGTCGGCGAGCATCTGGTGCAGTTCACCGGCCTGGGCGAACGCATCGAGCTGGTGCACCGGGCCACCAACCGCGACATCTTTGCCCGCGGGGCGCTGTTTGCCGCTCGCCAGCTGCAGGGCCGGGCGGCTGGCAGCTACCGGGTACGCGACCTGCTGGACGGCCCCCTGTAAACGGTAGCGCCGGGCCATGCCCGGCGTCGGTGGCAGATCCGCCGGGCATGGCCCGGCGCTACCCTTGGGTGCCTGCATACGCCTCCGGATTGAAATGAATGCGCAATCGCCTGTTCATGAATGGCGATAACCGCTGGCGCGAGCGCCCCGGCACCGCTACAATTCGCACTCGCCGAATCACGAAAGCCGGACCGGTCCCAGACCGTACGTCCGCGCTTTTTTGCAACCGGATTTCCGTGAAGCGCAGGCGTGACTTCGGCACCCCCTCGGTAGCCAAAGTGAGAATTCCGTGACCCAAGCCGCAATCCTCGTCCTCGAAGACGGCACCGTATTCGAGGGCGAATCCGTAGGCGCGCCCGGCCTGTCCGTCGGTGAAGTGGTGTTCAACACCGCCATGACCGGCTACCAGGAAGTGTTGACCGACCCGTCCTACGCCCGGCAGATGGTCACGCTGACCTATCCGCACATTGGCAACACCGGCATGACCGACCAGGACGATGAAGCGTCCAAGGTGTGGTCGGCCGGCCTGATCGTGCGCGATGTACCGCGCCGGCCGAGCAGCTGGCGCAGCCAGGTGTCGCTGCAGGACTGGCTGATCCAGCGTGGCGTGGTCGCAATCGCCGGCATCGACACCCGCAAGCTGACCCGCATCCTGCGCGAGAAGGGTGCCCAGAACGGCGCGCTGATGGCCGGCGACGGCATCGACGTGGAAAAGGCGCTGGAAGCGGCCCGCAAGTTCCCAGGGCTGAAGGGCATGGATCTGGCCAAGGTCGTTAGTACTGACAAGACCTACGTCTGGACCGAGGGCCAGCTGGACCTGGATGCCAACGCCTTCGTCAGCGTGCCGGCCCAGTACAAGGTCGTGGCGTACGACTTCGGCGTGAAGACCAACATCCTGCGCATGCTGGCCGAGCGCGGCTGTGAGGTCACCGTGGTGCCGGCGCAGACCCCGGCCGCTGAAGTGCTGGCGCTGAAGCCGGATGGCGTGTTCCTGTCCAACGGCCCGGGTGACCCGGAACCGTGCGACTACGCGATCGCCGCGATCAAGACCTTCATCGACGTGAAGATCCCGACCTTCGGCATCTGCCTGGGCCATCAGCTGCTGGGCCTGGCCTCGGGCGCGAAGACGATCAAGATGGGCCATGGCCACCACGGTGCTAACCACCCGGTGCAGGACCTGGACAGCGGCCGGGTGATGATCACCTCGCAGAACCACGGCTTCGCGGTCGATGAAGCGACCCTGCCGGCCACCCTGCGGGTGACCCACCGTTCGCTGTTCGACGGCACCAACCAGGGCATCGCCCGCACCGACGTGCCGGCCTTCTCTTTCCAGGGCCACCCGGAAGCCTCGCCGGGCCCGCATGACGTCGGTCCGCTGTTCGATCGTTTCGTGACCCTGATGGCCGAGGCCAAGGCTTGATGCGCAGCGCCGCTCTGCTGCTGTCGCTGTGCTGCGCCGCGGGTGCGGCACAGGCTGCGCCGGCGTCCGCTGCGGACATGGACGCGCTGCTGCACACGTTGAAGAAGGACTCGACCGGTGCGTCGTCGGCGACGATGCTGGTCGAGGAGGTGCCAACGCTCAAAGCGCTGGCCGAAAGCGATCGCCAATGCGCCCGCACCTCCATCCAGTCGTTCTTCTACGTTCATGCGCGCCAGTCGTTGATCAACAGCCTTGGCGAGGACGGTGACGTGGTCGTTGCGGACTGGTCGCGCTTCCTGGCCACACCGTCCGGAAAGGGTTACCTGATCCTCACCCGAGCGCTCCCGGAGTCGGCAGCGGACGCGTCGGTCAACGTCAACGACGAGGCGTACGCCGCCGGATTCGACGCCTTTCTCGGCAGTACGTCCTTCAAGCGCCTGGATGCGGGTTTCGATGCAATGAGCGTCCCTGACGAATACGCGGTGAAACTGAGCCAGGGATTGCAGGACCAGTGCGGGATTGCGCTGAAACCCGAAGAGATTTCCTGATCGACAGCGTGCGATCACTCCCCCTTGTCACGCTGTACTGACCTAGAGAAGAAAATGCCCAAGCGCACTGACCTCAAGACCATCCTCATCATCGGTGCCGGCCCGATCGTCATCGGCCAGGCCTGTGAGTTCGACTACTCCGGCGCCCAGGCCTGCAAGGCCCTGCGAGACGAGGGCTATCGCGTGGTGCTGGTCAACAGCAATCCGGCCACGATCATGACCGACCCGGAGATGGCCGATGCCGTCTACATCGAGCCGATCAACTGGCAGACGGTCGAGAAGATCATCGCCAAGGAAAAGCCCGACGCGCTGCTGCCGACCATGGGTGGCCAGACCGCGCTGAACTGCGCGCTGGACCTGGCCGACCACGGCGTGCTGGAGAAGTACAACGTCGAGCTGATCGGCGCCAAGCGCGATGCGATCCGCATGGCCGAAGACCGCGAACTGTTCCGCGTGGCGATGAGCGAGATCGGCCTGGAGTGCCCGACCGCTGCCGTCGCCCATACCCTGGACGAAGCGCTGGAGATCCAGACCCGCGTCGGCTATCCAACCATCATCCGCCCCAGCTTCACCCTGGGCGGCAGTGGCGGCGGTATCGCCTACAACCGCGAAGAGCTGATCGAGATCGTCAACCGCGG
Organism: Stenotrophomonas sp. 3(2025); assembly: GCF_052665395.1. Lineage (NCBI taxonomy): Bacteria > Pseudomonadati > Pseudomonadota > Gammaproteobacteria > Lysobacterales > Lysobacteraceae > Stenotrophomonas > Stenotrophomonas sp. 3(2025). Next base: position 31,760 of record NZ_JBQOIF010000025.1, read on the forward strand.
CCTGGAACTGTCGCCGACCACCGAAGTGCTGGTCGAAGAGTCGGTGCTGGGCTGGAAGGAATTTGAGATGGAAGTGGTCCGCGATACCGCGGACAACTGCATCATCGTCTGCTCGATCGAGAACCTGGACCCGATGGGCGTGCACACCGGTGACTCGATCACCGTGGCCCCGGCGCAGACCCTGACCGACAAGGAATACCAGCGCCTGCGCGATGCCTCCATCGCCGTGCTGCGCAAGATCGGCGTGGATACCGGTGGTTCGAACGTGCAGTTCGGCATCAACCCGGACACCGGCCGCGTGGTGGTGATCGAGATGAACCCGCGTGTGTCGCGTTCCTCGGCGCTGGCGTCCAAGGCCACCGGCTTCCCGATCGCCAAGGTCGCCGCCAAGCTGGCCGTGGGCTACACCCTGGACGAACTGAAGAACGAAATCACCGGCGGCCTGACCCCGGCCTCGTTCGAGCCGTCCATCGACTACGTCGTCACCAAGATCCCGCGCTTTGCGTTCGAGAAGTTCCCGGCTGCCGATGCACGCCTGACCACCCAGATGAAGTCGGTGGGCGAAGTGATGGCGATGGGCCGCACCTTCCAGGAATCGATGCAGAAGGCCCTGCGTGGCCTGGAAACCGGCAAGGTCGGCTTCGACCCGACCGGCCTGGACCTGGCCAACGAAGACGACCTGCAGACCCTGCGCCGCGAGCTGAAGGCGCCGGGCCCGGAGCGCCTGTTCTACGTCGCCGATGCGTTCCGTGCCGGCATGAGCGTGGAGGACATCTTCAAGCTGTCCTATATCGATCCGTGGTTCCTGGACCAGATCGAAGAAATCATCGCCGCCGAGACCCAGGTCGCGGCCGATGGCATCGACGCCCTGGATGCGGCGCGCCTGCGCAAGCTCAAGCGCGCCGGCTTCTCCGATGCCCGCCTGGCCCAGCTGACCGGCACCAATGAAGCGGCGGTGCGTGCGCTGCGTCGCGCGCACAAGGTGCGCCCGGTGTACAAGCGGGTGGACTCCTGTGCCGCCGAGTTCTCCACCAGCACCGCCTACCTGTACTCGACCTACGAGGACGAGTGCGAGGCGGCACCGAGCAACCGCGACAAGATCATGATCCTCGGCGGTGGCCCCAACCGCATCGGCCAGGGCATCGAGTTCGACTACTGCTGCGTGCACGCGGCACTGGCGCTGCGCGAGGATGGCTATGAAACCATCATGGTCAACTGCAACCCGGAAACCGTGTCGACCGACTACGACACCTCCGACCGCCTGTACTTCGAACCGCTGACCTTGGAAGACGTGCTGGAAATCGTCGAGCTGGAGCAGCCCAAGGGCGTGATCGTGCAGTACGGCGGCCAGACCCCGCTGAAGCTGGCACGCGCGCTGGAAGCAAACGGCGTGCCGGTGATCGGCACCTCGCCGGACTCCATCGACCTGGCCGAAGACCGCGAGCGCTTCCAGCAGCTGGTGGAACAGCTGGGCCTGAAGCAGCCGCCGAACCGCATCGCCCGCAACGACCAGGAAGCCCTGCTGCTGGCGCGCGAGATCGGCTACCCGCTGGTGGTGCGCCCGAGCTACGTGCTGGGTGGCCGTGCGATGGAAATCGTCTATGGCGAATCCGACCTGGCGCGCTACGTGCGTGATGCAGTGAAGGTGTCCAACGATTCGCCGGTGCTGCTGGACCGCTTCCTCGACAACGCCGTCGAGTGCGACGTGGACATCATCGCCGACGCCCAGGGCAACGTCCTGATCGGTGGCGTGATGGAGCACATCGAAGAGGCTGGCGTGCACTCGGGCGACTCCTCCTGCTCGCTGCCGCCGTACTCGCTGTCGGCTGAAACCCAGGCCGAGCTGCGTCGCCAGGTGGTCGAGCTGGCCAAGGCCTTGAATGTGGTGGGCCTGATGAACACCCAGTTCGCGATCCAGACCGATGAGGATGGCAACGACACCATCTTCCTGCTGGAAGTGAACCCGCGTGCCTCGCGCACCGTGCCGTTCGTGTCCAAGGCCACCGGCATGCCGCTGGCCAAGATCGCGGCGCGCTGCATGGCCGGCAAGACCCTGGAAGAGCAGGGCGCTACCAAGGAAATCGTGCCGGACTATTACTCGGTGAAGGAAGCGATCTTCCCGTTCGCCAAGTTCCAGGGTGTTGATCCGATCCTCGGGCCGGAGATGCGCTCCACCGGTGAGGTGATGGGCGTGGGCCGCAGCTTCAACGCCGCCTTCGCGCGTGCGCAGGAAGCCGGTGGCATCAAGGCGCCGCCGGTGGGCAAGGCGTTCGTGTCGGTGCGCGACCCGGACAAGAAGCGCGTGCTGCCGGTGGCCAAGGCGCTGCTGGCGCGTGGCTACAGCCTGGTTGCCACCCGTGGCACCGCAGCGTGGCTGCAGCAGCACGGCATGGACTGCGAGATCATCAACAAGGTGGTCGAGGGTCGCCCGCACATCGTCGATTCGATCAAGAACGGCGAGATCGTCTATATCGTCAACACGACCGAAGGCCGTGCCGCGATCAACGACTCGTTCTCGATCCGTCGCGAGGCACTGCAGCACCGCGTCACCTATTCGACCACCATTGCCGGTGCCAAGGCGCTGGTGGATTCACTGGAATTCCGCGGTACCGGCCCGGTCTGGTCGCTGCAGGAACTGCACAAGGAGTTGAACGCATGAGAGCACCGATCACGATGAAGGGCGCGCAGCGGCTGCGCGACGAACTGGATCACCTGAAGTCGGTCAAGCGCCCGAAGGTGATCGCCGCGATCGCCGAGGCGCGTGAGCACGGCGACCTGAAGGAGAACGCCGAGTACCACGCAGCGCGCGAGGAACAGGGCTTCATCGAAGGCCGCATCAAGCAGCTGGAAGGCGAGCTGTCGCACGCCGAGATCATCGACGTGAGCAAGCTCAATGCAGGCTCCAAGGTGGTGTTCGGCGCCAGCGTGACCCTGGCCGACGTGGAAACCGACGAAGAGAAGAAGTACCAGATCGTTGGCGACCTGGAAGCGGACATCAAGCAGGGCCTGATCGCCATTTCCTCGCCGGTGGCCCGCGCGATGATCGGCAAGCTGGAAGGTGACTCGATCGTTATCGATGCGCCGGCCGGCCAGCGCGAGTACGAAATCGTCAGCGTCAGCTACCAGGACTGATCAGTGGCGACGGCGACCCTGCTGTTGCCGGCACGCAGCCGCTTTGCGGTGGCTGCATTGCCGGATGACGTGGCGCGTGCCCTGGGCCGCGCCACCACCTCGCAGGGCGACGCCGGTGAACGCGCGCAGCTGCTGCGCCACTTCACGGTGGCCGCGCCGCACTGGCCGGTGGCCGCGTTGACCCGCCAGCGTGACGTCGGCGACGCCGCCGGCGCCTGCTGGCTGCGTGCCGATCCGGCCTGCATGGTGCCGGACATGCATGGCGCGCGGATGATGGGCCACGGCGAAACGCTGCGGCCCGGCCTGGCCGATACGCTGGCGTTGCTGCCCGTGCTGCAGCCGCTGTTTGCGGATGCAGGGTTCGTGCTGGATGCACCCGATCCGTCACGCTGGTACCTGCGCCTGCCCATCGGTACTGAACTGCCGGAGTTCGACAGCCCCGACGAGGTGCTGGGCGATGACCTGTTCTCGCACCTGCCGCCGGGCGAGGCGGGCCGCCGCTGGCGCGCACTGATGACCGAAGCGCAGGTGCTGCTGCACACCCACTCGTGGAACCAGCAGCGCGCCGCGCAGGGCCAGCAGCCGATCAATTCGCTGTGGTTCTGGGGTGGTGGCGTGATGCCGGTATCGGTGGCCACGCCGCACGCGCAGGTGCGCAGCCGCGATGCGCTGCTGCAGGGCCTGGCCCAGGCCGCAGGTGTCGCGGTGGATGGCGAGCAGTCGGTCGATGCACTGGTCGACCTGCGCCAGCTGCGCTCGCTGCAGCAGCTGGGCAACGACGCGATCCGACCGCTGCTTGCCGCGCTCAAGCGTGGCGAGCTGCAGCGGCTGGTGCTGGATTTCGAGGACGGCCTGCAGTTCCAGCTGGATCGCGGCCAGCGCTGGCAGTTCTGGAAGAAGCCTCGGCAGCTGCACGACGCCTGAGGCGGTGGTAGCGCCGGGCCATGCCCGGCGGCTGCTAGCGTGATTCCGTAACGTAGGTCGGCAGTTGCCAGTGGCGCTGACCGGCGCCCAGGCAGTGCCGGCCGACGAAGGTTGCCGCCAGCACCAGGCGGGTTCCATCCCACGCCCAATGCCTGTCTGTCCCGCAGCGGTCCGTAGCGCTTGCAACGCCTTCTTCAAGGAACACGGCATGCGGGTAGAGCGGAAACAGCGTCGATGCGGTGATCAGCACGGGCGTGAAGGGCGTTCGGTCGCGGATCACCCAGCTGCCGGCTGGCCGGATGTAGCGGCCGGTCGTGCAGTTCAACATCGCCAGCACATGCGTTGCATCGATCCGCTCGATGCGTACGTGGCGGGAAGAGGCCGCAGCGCAACCCGCGCCGGCCTCGGCGCGCGGCAACAGCGCTTGCAGTAGATCGTCACGTTCGGCCAGCGCGGCATCCTCGTCGTGGGCTTCAACCAGCAGTGGTGGCGGCACCAGGCGAGGTGCCAGCCGTGCGACCGGCACCTGCGATTCCGGCCGCAAACCCTTGCCTACCAACGCCCTGGGGGTGTGCAAGCGGCCCTGTACCTCGTCCATCTTCAGCAGCAGTGCGGCATTACCGCGCTCTGCCAATGGCCATGCCTGGCCCGCCGTGTCGGTCATCCTGACCGGCCGCCCGCGCCCCAGTGCATCCAGCAGCGCCTGTGCATGTGGTGGTGCCAGAGCCAGGCCGGCCTCAAGCGCATCCACCGGGCCGATATCACCCAGGTCTGCGCCATCCACATGCAGCCGCAGCCGGCCCTCTGGATGCACCCGCGGGCTGCGGGGCGCGCCGTCACTGCCATCAGCCAGCGACAATCGCGCCGCCACGGGGGTGTCTGGTCCAGCGGCACGCTCGATGAGCACGCCCAGCATCAACGCGGCCGGTGGGCCGAACGCCACCATCCGGCAGGTGCCTGTGTTATCGCATGCCAGGTGCCCGTTCTGTTGAAGGAACGTGAACTGCGCAGGCGTGCCGGCGAAGCTGACAGGTGCCAGCGTCAGTGACGCCAGCGCCAGTAGAGGAAATCGAAGCGTAGTCATGTTCCAGGCTTTCCGGGTCAGCGGACCGTGCTGACCAGCGTCGGCAGCGTCCAGTGTCCGCCCGCCACGCCACGACACAGACCGGTACTGAACGCACTGCTTGGCTGGAATCTGCGGCCATCCCAGGCCCAGTCCCAGCCGGAAACGCAGTCGCCGATGCCGCGGCCCTTGTAGCGCGCGTACACCATGCGATCGGAGTGCGAGAAGCCTTCTGCCTCCAACGTGACTGTCTCAGGTGCGAACGGCGGCTGATCGCGCGCGATCCAGAAGCCATTGCTGTAGTTGTAGGCACCCATCTGGCACAACGCCTGCACCAGCACATGGCGGTCATCCAACCGCTCGATCACCATTTCCGGTGTTCCCTTGTACTCGATCAGGCGCGGACAGTCGTCGTTGTCGCCGAGGGTGGCAATCAGCGCGTCGCGCAGCGCTTCGCTGCTGCCCAGCTCGCTATCGCCAGGGCGGCCGGCCGCCAGCACACCGCGCACGATCACCGGCTTGGCCACTGCGGCGGGCACGCTCGCTTCGGCACGCGTGCCGCGGCGTACCAGCGCACCGGGCGTGCCCACGCGCCCTTGGACCTCGTCCATTTTCAGCAGCACCGCGGCGGCACCACGATCGGAAATCGGCCAGCGCGTGCCCCTGCTGTCGATCACCTCGATACGGGCCTGGCCGGGCAGGGCGGCCAGCAGGCCTTCTACCTGCGCCGGCCGCAGCATCACTGCCTCGTCGGCCCCGGTGTCCTGCACTGGGCCCAGATCACGGCCGTTCACGTGCAGGCGCATTGAACCTTCAGGCACTGCACTTTCGCCATCCTCACCGACCCGCAGCCGTGCCTTCACTGCCGTGCCGGGGCCGCCGGCACGTTCCAGCATCAGGCCCAGCAGGCTGTTCGCCTTTTCAGGGCTGTAGCCGGCTGCACGGCAGGTGCCGGTGTTGTCGCAGGCCAGAAACCAGTCGTGGTGTACGAACTCGATACCGGGGGTTGGCGGCGTGTTTGCGGCCTGGGAAGCAAGTGGCAGCAGGAGGCTGGCAAGCAGTACGGACAGCAGGCGGTACATGGCGAATTCCGTTTCAGAAGCGAACAAGCATGGGCGATCGCCACGCCTGCGCCAAGCCCGGAAGAGCCTGGCGAGCCGAGCGGGGTATCATGCGCGGGTCTTCCGCAACCCGGCGATGCCGATGTCCCTTGCCGCCGATGCTGTGCTGCCGTCTTCCGATACGCCGATGATCCGCCGTCGCGATGCGGTCGTGCCCGGTAGCTGGCCGGAGGGCACGCTGCCGCTGCTGGCCCGCCTGTATGCCGCACGTGGTGCGCACACGCCGGAGCTGGCCCTGCCCAAGCTCGGCAACCTGCATGCGCCGGAACTGCTGACCGGCATCGACGCGGCAGTGGACCTGCTGGTGCAAGCCATCGCCGCCGACAAACGCATCCTGGTAGTCGGTGATTTCGACTGCGACGGCGCCACCGCCTGCGCGGTCGGTGTGCGTGGGCTGCGCATGCTGGGCGCGCAACATGTCTTCCACGCAGTGCCCAACCGCATGGTGCACGGCTATGGTCTGTCGCCGTCACTGGTGGACGAGCTGGCTGCGCTGCAGCCGGATCTGCTGGTCACCGTCGACCACGGCATTGCCTGCCATGCCGGCGTGACCGCGGCCAAGGCGCGTGGCTGGCAGGTGCTGGTGACCGATCACCATCTGCCCGGTCCACAGCTGCCACCGGCCGATGTCATCGTCGACCCCAACCTCGACGGCGACGCCTTCCCCAGCAAGGCGCTGGCCGGTGTCGGCGTGATCTTCTACGTGCTGATGGCGCTGCGCCGGCAGATGCGCGAAGCGGGGGTATTTGCCGATGGCAAAGGGCCGGACCTGACCACGCTGCTGGACCTGGTGGCGGTGGGTACCGTGGCCGACCTGGTGGTGCTCGATGCCAACAATCGCGCCCTGGTCAGCGCGGGATTGCGCCGGCTGCGCAATGGCCAAGGCTGCGTCGGCCTGAAGGCACTGATCGAAGCCAGTGGTCGCGACGCCGCACGCCTGACCGCCACCGACATCGGCTTCGGGCTTGGCCCGCGCTTGAATGCGGCCGGTCGGTTGGAAGACATGGCATTGGGCATTGCCCTGCTGCTCACCGAAGATCCGCGGCAGGCCCGCGACATCGCGCAGACGCTGGAACAGATCAACGCCGAGCGGCGTGCGGTCCAGCAGTCGATGACCGATGACGCCGAACACGCGCTGTCGCGGGTGGTGCTCGATACCGCAGGGCAGCGTCCGGTGGCGGCCTGCCTGTTCGATGCTGATTGGCACCCCGGCGTGGTTGGCCTGGTTGCTTCAAAGATGAAGGATCGCCTGCATCGGCCGGTGATCGCGTTCGCGCCGGCCGAGCCGGGCGCCGACACCCTGCGCGGTTCAGCGCGTTCGATCGCCGGACTGCATATCCGTGATGCGCTGGCGCTGGTCGATGCACGCCATCCCGGCTTGATCGAGCGCTTCGGCGGTCACGCGATGGCCGCCGGGTTGAGCATGCGTCTGGATCATCTGGCCACCTTCGAAGCCGCGTTCGTCGCCATCGTGCTGGAAATGCTCGACCCGGCTGCACTACAGCAGCAGGTGCTCAGCGACGGCGAACTGGCCGCGGATGAACTCGATCATCGCCATGCCGATGCGCTGCGTTTGGCGGGTCCATGGGGGCAGGGCTTTCCCGAGCCGCTGTTCGATGGCCACTTCGAAGTGGCCAACTGGCGCGTGCTGAAGGAGCGCCACCTGAAGCTGGAACTGCGCCTGCCCGGCGTTCCGGGCACGATCAATGCGATCCACTTCGGTGGCTGGCACGGCAATGCGCCAGGCAAGCATGTTCATTTGGCCTATCGCCTGGCTTGCGACGACTACCGTGGTGGCGCCGCCATCCAGCTGATCGTCGAGCACTGCCTGCCGGCGTAGTCCATGCCGGGCATGGCCCGTCGCTACCGCTTCGAAAGGGTCAGCGGACCTCGGTCACCCGCGTCGGCAATTCCCAGGTACCCCCGGGAACGCCGCGGCACAGGCCACCACTGATCGCCGAGGTCGCGACGAAGCGGGTGCCATCCCAGGTCCACGTTTCATCCGACACGCAGTCAGCCAGGCCGCGGCCCTTGTGCGAGGCGACGATCTGCCCGTCGCCGTAGTCGATCGCGTCGCTGGTCACCCACTGCGGCTGGTAGGGCGCTTTCTCACCGATGACCCAGTAACCATCACCGGAGTTGTAGGCCGCGCGCCAGCAGGGGACGTTGACCAGCAGATGCTTGGCGTCCAGGCGCTGGATCTGCAGTGGTGAATTGCTGATCGAAAGATCCGGGTCGGTGTCGAGCAGGCCTTCGCAGCTGGGTTCTTCCAGAGTGGCGCGCAGCGCCGCACGCAGCGCCGGCGAGGCAGCCAGCTTGGAAAACGCCGGGTCGTCCGGTGGCGTCGACAGCGTCGGTGCCTTGCGCACCACGGGTTTGGCAACGGCGGCAGGCACGCTGCTTTCGGCGGCGGCACCCTTGCGCATCACCGCGCCCGGCGTGCCGACACGGCCCTGGAACTCATCGGTCTTCAACAGCACAGCCGCTGCGCCCTTGTCCGACAGCGGCCACGCGTGGCCGGCGGCATCGACAACCGCGATGCCACCATCGCGCACCAGCGCGGACAGCACTGCGCTGGTCTGTGCCGCGCTGAGCACGTGGACACCCGGCTCCGTGGCCGGCGCCAGCACACCGAGGTCACGCTGCTGGATGCGCAGGTGCAGCGCGCCCTTGGGCTGCGGCTGGTCATCGATCGGCTGCAACGACATCCGACCGCTGATGGCCTGATTGGGGCCGCCCGCCCGGGTCAGCAGCACGCTCAGGGTGCTGTCATCGCCACTGGCGTAGCCGGCCGCGCGGCACGTACGCGTGTTGTCGCAGGCCACGACCCAGTCGTGATGCTGGAAATAGAGGCCTGCAGGCGCATCGACGGCGCTGGCGGCCAACGGCCAGCACAGGGCCAGCAGGGTGGGAAGCAGGGTGGGAAGCAGGGTGGGAAGCAGGGGAGAACGCATGGGCATCCTTGCACGGGATCGGGAAGTCGCACATGGTGCGCCCAGGGGCAGCGAAGAACCAGCATCGAATCACGTTAACCCCGTCCACCCGGTTGGTGCGTTCAAGCAGTCACGATCCCACTGGAGTCCTGTCATGGTCTTCGCCCGTTGCTGCACCGTACTGCTGTTGGCCCTGGCAAGCTGGCCGGCACTGCCCCAGGCGTCGCGGCGTCCGGCACCGCCGATGACGTCCACACCGTTGCTGATTGCACCCGCGGCGGAACAGCCCGTGCAGCTGCGGCAGGCGCGCATCGAAGGCGAGGTCCAGGCCGGTATCGCCCAGACCCGTATCACCCTGGAGTTCCACAACCCCAACCAGCGCGTGCTGGAAGGCGAGCTGCAGTTCCCGCTGGCCGAGGGCCAGCAGATCACCGGTTTCGCCCTGGACATCAACGGCGAGTTGCGCGAGGCAGTACCGGTGCCCAAGGACCGCGGTCGTCAGGTGTTCGAGGAGATCGCCCGGCGTGGCGTCGATCCGGGCCTGCTGGAGCAGACCGCCGGCAACCAGTTCCGGCTGCGCGTGTATCCACTGCCGGCCGGCGGCGGCCGCCGCGTACAGTTGGTCGTACGCGAGCCGCTGGCATATGCCGGGCAGGGCTGGCGTTGGACACTGCCGCTGCAGTTCGTCGCCGGCGCCGCAGCCGTCGAACTGGACGTGCGGGCACCGAAGGGGGCTGAGGCAGGAAGCGCGCCGTTCCGCATCGCCGATGGCCGCCTGCACTGGCAAGGACGTGGCGCGCAGTTGCCGGCCCAGCTGCAATGGACGCTGCCGGCCGAGCGCAAGGCACAGGTGCAGGTTGCGCGCTGGCAGGACGGTCACTACCTGTTGGCGCAGCTGCCGGTGCCGACGTCGGCCGCGCCGCGCCGTGTGCCATCGGAGGTGGGCCTGCTGTGGGACGGCTCGGGCTCCGCAGGCCAGCGCGACCGTACCCGCGAGTTCGCCCTGCTGGATCGCTACTTCGCTGTGATGGGCGAGGGCAACGTCGCGCTGACCGTGCTGCGTGATCGCGCCGAGCCCGTGCGTCATTTCCGTATCCGCAGCGGTGACTGGAGTGAACTGCGGCGCGCGTTGATGGCGGTGCAGCCGGATGGTGCCAGCGCGCTGGCGCAGTGGCAGCCGCAGCCCTCGGTGAAGGAGTACCTGATGGTCAGCGACGGCCTGCTGACCTATGGGCCGGAAGCACTGCCGGCGTTGGCTGCCGATCAGCGCCTGTTTGCGGTCAGCAGTGCCGGCGCACGCACCGATGCCGCCCGCCTGCGCGGTTGGAGCGAGGCGCATGCGGGCAGTTTCGTGGCGCTCGGCAGCGATATCGATGCCGCTGCACGGGAGCTGCTGTCAATGCCGCTGGATGTCCAGATCGATGCCGGCCGTGGCGTGCAGGACGTGGTGGTCGACCGCCGCAGCCAGGCCCAGGGCTGGCTGTGGTTGCATGCGCGGTTGGCGGCCGAAGGTGTGCCGATGCGGGTGCGCATTGCCGGTGGGCAATGGCAGGCACTGCCGGAGAGCTCCAGCAGCGCCGATGGCGATCTGCTGGCCGGCCTGTGGGCACAGGCGCGCCTGCAGCAGTTGTCGACCGATCTGCGCGGCAATCGCGAGGCGATGCAGCGTCTGTCGCAGCAGTTCAGCCTGGTGGGCCCGGACACTTCACTGATCGTGCTGGAAACGCTGGACGACTACCTGCGCTACACGATCCGCCCCGCAGGTGCCTTGCGCGCCCAGTACGACCAGCGCTTCGCACGCCAGGTTGCAGATCGCGATGCCGCCGACCGTCAGCGCCTGGACAAGGTGGTGGCGCAGTGGCAGCAGCGCCAGCAATGGTGGAGCCGCCGTTGGCCGAAGGGCATGCGCGTGCAGGCGAAGTCGCTGGAAGTGGTCGGTCAGGACGCGTACGCGGCTGCCCCGGTGGCGATGCTCGCCGCGCCTCCTCCCGCGCCAGCACCGATGGCCGTTGCTGCCGAGCAGCGGGCGGAGTCCAGCAGCGCGCGCGCCCGTCGATCGCCGCCGCGGCAGGCACCTGCGGGCCTGGAGGCCGCGATGGATGCCGTTGCCATCAAGGCCACGGCGTCCAATGCACCGGCCGCCGCCAATGACGGACAGCTGGGCATCAGGTTGGCTGCCTGGCAATCGGATTCGCCGGTTGCCCGCCGCCTGCGCCAGGGGCCGTCGTCGCAGCTGTACGACCGCTATCTGGCCGAGCGCGCTGCGAATGCCAGCAGCAGCGCGTTCTTCCTCGACGTGGCCGATCTGTTGATCGAACAGGGGCAGCGCGATCTTGCCCTGCGCGTGCTGTCCAACCTGGCCGAGATGGAGCTGGACAACCGCCATCTGCTGCGCGTTCTCGGCTATCGCCTGCTGCAGGCCGATGCACCCGCACTGGCGGTGCCGGTGTTCGAGCAGGTGCTGGCGATGGGCCAGGAGGAACCGCAGAGCTTCCGTGATCTTGGCCTGGCGCTGGCCGCAGCCGGCAAGCCGCAGCAGGCGCTGGCGCCGCTGTACCAGGTGGTCGTGCGGCCGTGGGATGGTCGTTTCGACGGCATCGCGCTGATCGCCCTGGATGAACTGACCACCCTGGTGGCCGGCAGCAAGCCGCGCCTGGATACCACCGGCATCGACCCGCGCCTGCTGCAGGCGATGCCACTGGACCTGCGCGTGGTGCTGGCCTGGGATGCCGACAACAGCGACATGGATCTGTGGGTCACCGACCCGAACGGCGAGCGTGCGTACTACGGCAACCGCCTGACCTACCAGGGTGGGCAGATGTCGCAGGACTTCACCGGTGGCTATGGTCCGGAACAGTTCTCGCTGCGCAACGCCAAGCCGGGCAAGTACAAGGTGGAGGCGAACTACTTCGGCAGCCGCCAGCAGCTGGTGACCGGTGCGACGACGCTGATGCTGCGCCTGACCACCCATTGGGGCACGCCGAAGCAGAAGGACCAGATGGTCACGATGCGGCTGAAGGATCGTGCCGAGACGGTGCTGGTCGGCGAGTTCGAGGTGCGGTAGCGCCGGGCCATGCCCGGCGGCCGGCGCTGTGGTCCTGCGTGATGCTCACTGCGTCGTTGCGATCAGCACGCAACCCGAACAGCGGCCGCAGCCAGCGCACACGGCGCACCAGCAGTTCGTGGATCAGCAGGCAGCCGGCGACGGTGCCGACAATCACCAGCGCCGGCTCCAGCCATGCACCCAGCTGCAAGGGCCGCAACCAGTACAACAGCACGATCAGCACGGTCTGGTGCAGGATGTACCAGCTGAACACCGCCTCGCGGCAGTAGCCCAGGCCACGCCATGGCCGCGCCAGCAGGACCTGCGCCCAGCCGAAGAGCGCCAGCAGGGAACACCAGGTGTACAGCGCTCGGCCAACGCGCTCGGTCTGCGCCCACGGCAGCGCCAGCACCCACTGCGGCAGATCGCCGAGGTCGGGCATCCGCCCCAACGCGCGGATGCCCAGTTCGACAGTCAGCCCGACAACGGCCAGCACCAGGGTCAACCGACGGCCGCGCACCAGCAGATCCCAGCCACGCTGCCAGCGCGCGGCGAGGAAGCCGCCGAGGAACAGGGGCAGCGATTCGGCGTGGACGTACAGGTCATCGACCAGCGCATGGGTTGGCGGGTGGGCGGGCAGGATCACCAGCAGCGCCCATGCCAGCCACAGCACCGGCAGCAGCAGGCACAGCGTGGCCACCCGGCGGTCGCCCGTAGGCAGGCCCGGCAGTCGGTGGCGCAGCGGCCGCACTAGGCTGGCCAACAGGATCGCCAGCAGCGTGTAAGGGATCAGATAGGCCAGGTACCACAGGTGGTTCCAGGTGAAGCCATAGGCGGCACCGGTGAAGCTGGCGCCCGGCCACGGCCGGAACTGCCAGTAGCGCCACAGGAATGCGCCGAGCCCTGGCGTGACGTCGCCCTTGTCCACCGCTTCACAGTAGGCCTGCAGCGAAACGACCGCGACGATGCCGAACAACAGTGGCAACAACAGCCGCCCGCCGCGCCGCAACGCGAACCGCCAACGGCCCTGCGCGGGCAGGCACAGGCCCAGCGCGATGCCGGAGATGGCAAACAGCAGCGGCATGCGCCAACGATTCAGCGCGATCATCGGCCATTGCAGCCACTCCGCGGTGTGGACGCTCTTGAGGTGGAAGTCCCATCCGGCCACGTAGGCCATGGCCACGTGGTAGAGGATCAACAGCCCGAAGGCACCGATACGCAGGGTGTCGAGGTCGTGGCGGCGGGTCATGGCGGTATCCGTGTTGGCGTCCTCGCAGAGTGGAAATCCTTGTGGGCTGTCGCCAGCAGGAAGGGGCGGTTGGATGCCCTGCAGGGCCCAATGGCGGGGCGGGGGGACGAATGGCGTACGTCAGCGGGGCTGTGGTTGGCGATAATCCAGTGATGGATGACTACAACCAGCAGGACCCGGACGTGCGTGGCGAATCGATGGGCAACGGCAGGCAAGGGCGGCAGGCAGCCGTGTTCTGGGTCGTACTGTTCCTGGGGACGGCGGCGGCCAATGTGCTGGCCAAGGCCATGATGGCGGCGCGCGATGGGCTGCCCTCCCAATGGATGGCGGCCACGATCGACGAGTTCAGCAGTGCGCTGGTGTCCTTGCTGCTGCTGGCGTTGTTGATCCGCGCCGCCTCGCGTTGGCCGCTGCACGCTGACACCTGGCGGCAGCGACTGATGCCGTACCTGCTGGGTGCGGTCGCGTGGTGGCTGCTGCACGTGAGCGGGATGGTGCTGCTGCGCAAGGGCGCGCACGCCCTGCTTGGCGGCCACTACACGTTCGGAGACTGGCCGGCGCAATGGTTCTATGAATTCTTCAAGGACATCCAGACCTATGCGCTGCTGGTCTCGGCAGTCCATGCCCTGGCCTGGTTCGGCCGCCGCCGCCAGGGTGAAGCGACCCTGCTGGCCGCACCCGACGAGGGCCCACCGGTGGAGCCGGTTGATCGCCCCGACCACTTCCTGGTGCGCAAGCTGGGCAAGGAGTTCCTGGTGGCCACGGCCGACGTCGAGTACGCCCAGGCCGCCGGCAACTATGTGAACCTGCGGGTGCGCGGGCATGACTACCCGCTGCGGATCACCATGGCAGTGCTGGAGGCGCGGCTGGACCCGGTCCTGTTCCTGCGCAGCCACCGCAGCTGGCTGGTCAACCGTGATCAGCTGCGCTCGATCGAGCCGCTGGATGGGGGCGAGGCCTTGCTGCACATGGCCGATGGGGCCAAGGTGCCCTGCAGCCGGCGGCAGCTGCCGCTGCTGCGCCAGGCCTTGGGCGGGTAGGGGCGTGGCAGGGCGGGACCGGCTTCTGCGCCGGTTCACCCCGGCCTGCGGTATCATTTACAGTCATCTTTTGAATGCATAACCGCCGACATGATCGAACTGAATCCTGTCCGCCAGCGCATCGCCGATCTGACCGATCGCGTGTTGTCGCTCCGGGGGTATCTTTGACTACGACGCCAAGAAAGAGCGTCTTGAGGAAGTAACGCGGGAGCTGGAAAGCCCCGACGTCTGGAACAACGCCGAGTACGCCCAGAACCTGGGGCGCGAGCGCTCGACCCTGGAAAAGACCGTGGGCGGCATCGCCGCGGTGCTGGAAGGCCTGAGCGACGCCACCGAACTGCTGGAGCTGGCCGAGTCCGAGCAGGACGAGGACACCGCGCTGGCCGTGGTGGCCGACCTGGACAAGCACCAGGCGCACGTGGAGAAGCTGGAGTTCCAGCGCATGTTCTCCGGGCAGATGGACAACGCTCCGGCGTTCGTCGACATCCAGGCTGGTGCCGGTGGTACCGAAGCCCAGGACTGGGCCGAGATCCTGCTGCGCATGTACCTGCGCTGGTGTGAATCGCGTGGCTGGAAGACCGAGCTGATGGAAGTGTCCGGTGGCGACGTCGCGGGCATCAAGTCGGCTACGCTGCGCGTGGAAGGCGACTACGCCTACGGCTGGCTGAAGACCGAGACCGGCGTGCACCGCCTGGTGCGCAAGTCGCCGTTCGACTCGGACAACCGCCGCCATACCAGCTTCACCTCGGTGTTCGTGTCGCCGGAAGTGGACAACAACATCGAAATCGACATCAACCCGGCCGACCTGCGTACCGACGTGTACCGCTCGTCCGGTGCCGGTGGTCAGCACGTCAACAAGACCGAGTCGGCGGTGCGCATCACCCACATCCCGACCAACACGGTCGTGGCCTGCCAGACCGGCCGCAGCCAGCACCAGAACCGCGACAACGCGATGAAGATGCTGGCCGCCAAGCTGTACGAGCTGGAGATCCAGAAGCGCAACGCCGAGCGTGATGCGGTGGAAGCCACCAAGTCCGATATCGGCTGGGGCAGCCAGATCCGCAACTACGTGCTCGACCAGAGCCGTATCAAGGACCTGCGCACCGGCATCGAGCGTTCGGATACGCAGAAGGTGCTCGACGGTGACCTGGACGAGTTCGTCGAGGCCAGCCTGAAGGCCGGCCTGGCGGTCGGCTCCAAGCGCATCGATGCCTGATGCGTGCCCGGCGACAGCGGTACCGTCCGCTGCCCGGGCCCTGCGTTGCGGGACGTCTTCGGCGTCCCGCAACGCCGTTGAAACCTGCAGGGCAGGGCGATGATGCGCAGTGAAGCCGAACGCAAGGAACTGGGAGGCTTTCTCAAGGCCTGCCGTGCGCGGGTCGATCCAGCAACGCTGGGGCTGCCAGCCGGCCGCCGACGCACGCCGGGCCTGAAGCGCGAGGAAGTCGCGCTGGCGATCGGGGTCAGTGTCAGCTGGTACACCTGGATCGAGCAGGGCCGCGAAGTGCGCGCCTCGCCCGAGGTGCTGGAGCGCCTGGCGCAGGTACTGCGATTGAGCGACGACGAACGCGCCTACGCGTTCGCGCTGTCCGGCCATGGCGTGCCGCTGGAATCGCCCGATGAGACGGTGACCGACGGCCTGCGCCAGCTGGTGGCGGCGATGCAGCCGATCCCGGCCTACGTGCGCAATACCCGATTCGACATCCTGGCCTGGAACCCGGCCATCGCCGATCTGTTCGTCGACTACGGTCAACTGGCGCCGCACGAACGCAACACGCTGCGGCTGATGTTCCTGTATCCGCCGTACCGCACGTTGATCCTCAACTGGGAAGAAATGACCCGCGGGCTGCTGGCCGGCTTCCGCGCGGCGATGGCGCAGGCGCCGGACAAGGTGCCGTTCCTGGCACTGGCCGAGGACATCGGCGCGCACAGCGAGCAGTTCCGCCAGTGGTGGCCCGAGCACGATGTGCGTCGTTTCGACGAAGGTGCGAAGACGCTGAACCATCCCACGCGCGGGCTGTTGGACCTGCAGTACGTGGCGCTGGTGCCGGAGAGCCGGCATGACCTGTCACTGGTGACCTACCTGCCGCGAAGGTAGGTGGGTCGGCAGGGCTGCGCCCTGCACCTGCTGTAGTGCCGGCCGCTGGCCGGCAACCTCAACAGCAACAGCAACAGCGGGCTTTCCGTGGGGTGGCGGGGCGGTGTCGGAGTGCGGGGACGCCGCAAGTACGTCCGTGTAGGCTTGGCCGCGGCATCCATGCCGCGGACACCCCGCACTCCGACACCGCCCCACCTCTGACAGATCTCCGCTGCTGTTGGCAGGTGTCGACCTTGGTCGACACGTTGATCCACGCCACGCGTGGATGCTTTTCGGTTTCAATTCGAGATAGTCGATCTCGATGGAAATTCATCCACGCATGGCGTGGATCTACTGGAGGCGCCGGGTTGGGTCTGGAGAAGAGCCCCCTGAGTCAGGGGGCGGCCGCGAAGCGGCGGGGGTATGGGGGCTGGTAAGCGGGGCCCGCGGTTCGCGTAGCGAAGCGTGGGAGCGGCAGCGCGCATGCGATGGCGCCTACCCGGGCGCAGCCCTGCCGGGAAACCACCCCATTCAGGCAGGTAAGTACAGGTCACAGGATACGCAGACGCCTTGTTGCTGCCATCGATCGGGTCCACATTCGTTGTCAGGAAACGGGCAGCCGCCCGTTGTCGAGACAACAGGAGACCTGCATGTCCGCTTCCCCCGCAGCCCCCGCTGCCATTTCCCGCGATCCGGCCACCGGCCAGCAGATCGCCAGCCACCCCTTCGCCACCGACGTTGAGCTGGAAGCCATCCTTGACCGCGGCCAGGCCGGTTTTGCAGCCTGGAGCGCGCAGTCACTGGAACAACGCGCGAGCGTGCTGCGTGCGATGGCTGCCGTGCTGCGCCGCGACCGTGAACCGCTGGCCGCGATGGCCACTGCCGAAATGGGCAAGGTCCACGCCGAGTCGCTGGCCGAGATCGAGAAGTGCGCGGTGCTGTGTGACTGGTACGCCGACAACGGTGCGGCGTTCCTGCGCGATGAGCCGACCGCGGTGGCCGACAACAAGGCCTATGTCTCCTACCTGCCGCTGGGCGTTGTGCTCGGCATCATGCCGTGGAATTTCCCGTACTGGCAGGTGATGCGCGCGGCCGTGCCGATCCTCATGGGCGGCAACGGCTTCCTGCTGAAGCCGGCCGAAAACATCGTCGGCACCGCCGGGCTGCTCGCCGCTGCGTGGCGCGATGCGGGCTTGCCGGACGGCACCTTCATTGCCGCCAACATCAGCCGCGAGGGAACCCGTGCCGCCATCGCCGATGACCGCATCGCGGCCGTGACCCTGACCGGCAGCGTCGCTGCGGGGCGCAGCATCGCCGCGCAGGCCGGGCAGGCGCTGAAGAAGGTGGTGCTGGAGCTGGGTGGCTCGGATCCATTCATCGTGCTGGCCGACGCCGACCTGGAGGCAGCGGTCGATGCCGCGGTGGCCTCGCGCTTCCAGAACACCGGGCAGGTGTGCATTGCCGGCAAGCGCATCATCGTCGAAGACGCCGTGTATGAGCGTTTCGTGGCGTTGTTCTGCGAGCGCGTGCAGGCGCTGACCGTGGGCGATGGCCGCGAGGCCGGCAACCGGATCGGACCGATGGCCCGGCAGGACCTGCTGGAACAGCTTGATGCACAGGTACGTGCGTCGGTCGAGGCCGGTGCGCAGTTGCTCGTGGGCGGCAAGCAGCTCGATCGCCCCGGCAGTTTCTATGCACCCACCGTGCTGGCGGGCGTCGAGCCGGGCATGCAGGCCTTCGACACCGAGACCTTCGGGCCGGTGGCGTCGATCAGCCGCGCGCGCGACGCCGACCATGCGGTGGAACTGGCCAACCAGAGCGAGTTCGGCCTGAGCGGCAATCTGTGGACCGGCGACCACGCCCGCGCGATGCAGCTGGCGCGCCGGCTGCAGACCGGTGGCGTGTTCGTCAACGGTTTCTCTGCCTCCGATCCACGCGTGCCGATCGGCGGAGTGAAGAAGAGCGGCTTCGGCCGCGAGCTGTCGCACTTCGGCATCCGCGAGTTCGTCAACGCGCAGACGGTGTGGTTCGACCGCCGTTGACGCGGGCCATCCACCGTTCCTGTCAGCATCCCTGCAACGTTCCATCATCACGCACTGCGAGAAGGACGTCATTCCATGTCCAAGGGTTCCGATCTGCTCGTCGCCGCACTCGAAAACGAGGGCGTCGAGCGCATTTTTGGCATTCCCGGTGAAGAGAACCTCGATGTCGTCGAGTCGCTTCGCCACTCCAGCATCGAGCTGGTCATCACCCGCCACGAACAGGCTGCCGTGTTCATGGCCGCCACCTACGGCCGCCTGACCGGCAAGCCCGGCGTGTGCCTGGCCACGCTCGGCCCGGGTGCACTGAACTTCACCACCGGTGCCGCCTACGCACTTCTCGGCGCGTGGCCGGTGATCATGATCACCGGGCAGAAGGGCATCGTGGCCAGCAAGCAGGCGCGCTTCCAGATCGTGGATATCGTCAGCACGATGAAGCCGTTGACCAAGTCGGCGCGGCAGATCGTTTCGGCGCGCACCATCCCCACCATCGTCCGCGAGGCCTTCCGCACGGCGTTGGAGGAGCGCCCCGGGCCGGTGCTGCTGGAACTGCCCGAGGATATCGCGGCCATGGAGGTCGAGGACGTTGCACTGATCCCGCCACACCCGGTGGATCGGCCGATCGCCAGTCCCGAGGCGCTGGACCGTGCGGCGCAGGTCATCCGCGAGGCCAAGCGGCCGCTGCTGGTGATCGCGTCGGCGGCGTCGCGACCGCAGTCCAGCGAAGCGCTGTCGGCCTTCGTGCTGCGGGCCGGTATCCCGTTCGTCACCACGCAGATGGGCAAGGGCGCGGTGGCCGGTGGCTCGGGCCTGTACATGGGCACGGCGGCACTGAGCGAGCGCGACTACGTGCACATGGCCATCGACCAGGCTGACGTGATCGTGACCATTGGCCACGAGGTGACGGAGAAGCCGCCCTTCGTGATGCGCCCAGGTGGCCGCACGGTCATCCACATCGGCTACTCGCAGGCCGCGGTGGAGCAGGTGTACTTCCCGCAGGTGGAGGTGATCGGCGATATCGGCCGCTCGCTGACCCTGCTGGCCGACCGCATCGAGGGCAGGGTGGACAACGCCGCTGCACTGCTGCCGCTGCGCGCGACGATCCTGGAGCACATCGCCGATCGCGCCGAAGAGGCCGGTTTCACGCCGCAGCGGCTGGTGCATGACGTGCGCCAGGTGATGCCGCCGGACGGCATCGTGGCGCTGGACAATGGCATGTACAAGATCTGGTTCGCGCGCAACTACCGTACCCAGGTGGCCAATACGCTGCTGCTGGACAACGCATTGGCAACGATGGGCGCAGGGCTGCCGTCAGCGATCATGGCCTCGATCCTGTATCCGCAGCGCCGCGTGCTGGCGGTGTGTGGCGATGGCGGTTTCATGATGAACAGCCAGGAGCTGGAGACCGCGCGGCGGCTGGGCCTGAACCTGGTGGTGCTGATCCTCAACGACGGCGCCTACGGGATGATCCGCTGGAAGCAGGCGGTGGACGGTTTCGCCGACTACGGCATGACCTTCGGCAATCCGGATTTCGTCAGATACGCCGAGGCCTATGGCTGCCAGGGGCACGAGGTGACGGCGATCGAGCAGTTCATTCCGACCCTGGAGGCGGCGTTCACCGCGGGCGGCGTGCATCTGGTGTCGGTGCCGGTGGACTATTCGGAGAACCAGCGGGTGCTGGTGGATGAGCTGCGGCAGGCGTTCCCCGGGAACGGCTAGGTATCGATCCGGCGTTGGGGTCAGATCCCTTTGCGCAGCAAAGGGATCTGACCCTCTGCGGGCCGGGGCAGGGTGCTTTTGGTATGCTGGGTAACCGGCTGTGCCGGGCGCAACACTCCCCCTCACTACACGATTCCCGCAGATCCATGAGCGAAGCTACCGATACCCCCCCCGTCGACGAAAACAAGTTGATCGCCGAGCGCCGTGAGAAACTCAAAGCGCTGCGCGGGCAGGGCATCGCGTATCCGAACGACTTCCGTCGCGAGGACTTCGCCGGCAGCCTGCAGGAAGAATTCGCCGATGCGGAGCAGTGGACCGCCGAAACCCTGGAAGGCAACGGCCGCCAGGTGAAGATGGCCGGTCGCCTGATGGCCAAGCGGGTCATGGGCAAGGCCAGCTTCGCCCAGATCCAGGACGAATCGGGCCGCATCCAGCTGTTCCTGCAGGGCAGCGTGCTGGGTGATGCCTACACCGCCTTCAAGGGCTGGGACGTGGGCGACATCATCGCTGTCGAAGGTGGCCTGACCCGCACCAAGACCGGCGAGCTGTCGGTCAAGGCCGAATCGATCCGCCTGCTGACCAAGTCGCTGCGCCCGCTGCCGGACAAGTGGCATGGCCTGGCCGACGTCGAGCAGCGCTACCGCCAGCGTTACGTCGACCTGATCGTGACGCCGGAGTCGCGCGCGGTCTTCATCAAGCGCTCGAAGATCATCCGTGCGATGCGTGCCTGGCTGGACAACCGCGACTTCCTCGAAGTCGAAACGCCGATGATGCATTACATCCCCGGCGGCGCGGCGGCCAAGCCGTTCACCACCCACCACAACGCGCTGGACCTTGACCTGTACCTGCGCGTGGCGCCGGAGCTGTACCTCAAGCGCCTGACCGTCGGTGGCCTGGAACGCGTCTACGAAATCAACCGCAACTTCCGCAACGAAGGCGTCAGCACCCGCCACAACCCGGAATTCACCATGATGGAGCTGTACGAGGCCTATGCCACGTACAACGAGATCATGGACCTGACCGAAGGCGTGATCCGTGACGTGGCACAGTCGGTGAACGGCACCACCGTGGTCGAGTGGGACGGCGCCAACATCGACCTGGGCCCGGCGTTCCGCCGCTGGCGCATGGACGAGGCGGTGCGCCACCACAACCCGGAAATCTCCGCGGCCGACTGCACCGACCGTGACGCGCTGCTGCGCCATTGCGAGCGCCTGAAGATCCGCGTCAAGCCGTCCTACGGCTGGGGCAAGCTGCTGCTGGAGATCTTCGAAGCCACCGTCGAGCACACCCTGATCCAGCCGACCTTCATCACCGATCACCCGGTGGAGGTCTCGCCGCTGGCCCGCGCCAACGACAACGATCCGGGCTATACCGACCGCTTCGAATTGTTCGTCAACGGCAAGGAGCTGGCCAACGGCTTCTCCGAGCTGAACGACCCGGAAGACCAGGCCCAGCGCTTCCAGGCGCAGGTGGCGGCGAAGGAAGGCGGCGATGACGAGGCCATGCACTACGACGCCGACTACATCCGTGCGCTGGAGTACGGAATGGCGCCGACCGGCGGCCTTGGCATCGGCGTCGATCGCCTGGTGATGCTGCTGACCGGCAGTAGCTCGATCCGCGACGTGCTGCTGTTCCCGTACATGCGTCCGGAGCAGTAACCGGCGTTTTCGGCGTCCATTTGTGCGCGTCGTCCCGATTTGAGACGGCGCCATTGACGCACCCCGCACTCGGCGTATCGTTATTGCACAACCTTGACACCGGCTATGGCTTGATGGGGTCAGGGGAGGCCGCAACGTGGAGAATTCGCTTCACATTGTGACGACGATCATGAATCGGGGAGCTTGTGACGGGAGTCGAGCCGATGCAGGGTGCCAGCGTGCACAGCGGCGGGGTATCCTCGCCCGCTGACCTTTCAGCATGGTCGAGAAAGCAGGCAGAGAACGCCTTGAACATCGTCATCGTCGATGACCAGACTTCCGCACGGACGATGCTCCGTCACGTCATCGAGGACATCGCGCCGGAACTGAGCGTGCATGACTTCGGCGATCCGTTGACGGCGCTCGCGTGGTGCGAATCGTACCCGGTTGACCTGCTGCTTCTCGATTACCGCATGCCGGAGATGGACGGGCTGGAGTTCGCCCGCCGCTTCCGCCGGCTGCCCAAACATCGCGATATTCCGGTGATCCTGATCACCGTGGTGGGTGACGAGCCGATCCGCCAGGCAGCACTGGAAGCCGGCGTGATCGATTTCCTGGTCAAGCCGATCCGCCCACGCGAACTGCGCGCACGCTGCTACAACCTGTTGCAGCTGCGCCAGCAGACCGAGAACGTGAAGCAGCGCGCGCTGTCGCTGGAGCAGCGGCTGCTGGCCAGCATGCACGAGGTGGAGGAGCGCGAGCGCGAGACGCTTTCGCGGCTGGCGCGTGCGATCGAGTTCCGTGATGCCGGCACCAGTGCCTACCTTGAGCGCATGGCGCGCGTGGCTGGTCTGATTGCCGAGCAGCTGGGCCTGCCTGAAGACGACGTCAAGCTGATCGAGATGGCCGCGCCGCTGCACGACATGGGCAAGATCGCCATCCCCGATGCGGTGCTGCTCAAGCAGGGCAAGCTCAATGATGAGGAGCTGGCGATCATGCGCCGGCATCCGCGGATTGGCCATGAACTGCTCAGCGGCAGCCAGAACCGCTTCATCCAGGTCGGTGCATTGATCGCGCTGCGTCACCATGAGCGCTACGACGGCAGTGGTTATCCCGATGGCCTGGTCGGCGATGCGATTCCGCTGGAGGCACGCATCGTGGCCGTGGCCGACGTGTTCGATGCGCTGATCTCGCCGCGCCCCTACAAGGAAGCGTGGACGATGGAAGCCACCATGGCCTACCTGTATGCCCAGCGCGGGCGCCTGTTCGATCCGCGTTGCGTGGACGCGTTGCTGCGCGGCCGTGAGCAGCTGGAACAGATCTGCGCCGAGCACTCCACCGCCTCTGCACGGCCGGGGCTGGGCGCGTGAAGCGCCTGCTGTCGCGATTGCGGTTGCGCCTGTCCCAGCGGCAGGACAGCGAGCACGGGCAGCAGATCGTCCGCATCGTCCTGATCAGCCTGATCCTGGCTTACGTGCTGCTGCCTTCGGCGCGGCATGATCTGCCGCACACCCAGTATGTCGGTGTACTGGCGATCGTGTTGACGGGGCTGAGCCTGTCGCTGCTGTTGTTCGGCTGGCTGCTGTGGCGGCCGCAGCGTTCGGATCCGCGCCGCGTACTGGGCATGCTGGCCGACTACGGCCTGATCGCTGCCGGCATGATCCAGATGGGCGAGCCGTTGTCGTGGGTCTACATCGTGGTGATGTGGGTGACGGTGGGCAACGGCATGCGCTTCGGCAACCACTACCTGTATGTGGCCGTGGCGATGGCGATGGTCAGCTTCGGCAGTACCGCGCTGTTCACCCCCTATTGGCAGCAGAACGCACGTTTGGCCATCGGCCTGTGGCTTGGCCTGGCGGCGGTTCCCCTGTATTTTTCCACGCTGCTGCGGCAGTTGACCGAAGCGATGGCCGAGGCGCGGCGCGCCAGCGAAGCCAAGAGTCGATTCCTGGCCAACATGAGCCACGAGTTTCGTACCCCACTCAATGGATTGAATGGCATGACAGAAGTGTTGGCGACCACGCGCCTGGATGACGAGCAGCGTGAGTGCGTGAGTACCATCCAGGCGTCATCGCGCAGTTTGCTGGCGCTGGTCGAGGAAGTGCTGGACATCTCGGCGATCGAGGCCGGCAAGCTGCGCGTGGTCGCCGAGGATTTCGTCCTTTCCGAAGTGATGCAGGCGATCGGCCTGATCCTGTTGCCGCAGGCCAAGGCCAAGCGCCTGGACTACCGGGTGAAGGTGGCCGAGACCGTGCCGCCGACCCTGCGCGGCGACGTTGGGCATCTGCGGCAGATCCTGCTCAACCTGGCCGGCAACGCGGTCAAGTTCACCGATCACGGCCGGGTCGAGATCCGCGTCAGCGTTGTCCACGCTGACACCCAGGGTGGGGTGCGGCTGCGCTTTGACATTCTCGACACCGGCATCGGCGTTGCACCGGCGATGCGTCCGCGTCTGTTCGAGGCCTTCGAGCAGGCCGACGTCAGCATGGCCCGCCGCCATGAAGGTACCGGCTTGGGCACGACCATCGCCAAGGGGCTGGTCGAAGCGATGGACGGCGAGATCGGTTACCTGGACAACCCGCCGCAGGGCAGCCACTTCTGGGTGGAGCTGCCGTTCGCGCCGCCGCAGCCGGTGGTCCCGGGTGCGGTACCGACCCTTGCTGCTGGCGACGAAACCGGTGCCGGCGGCAACGTCATCGCCTTCGCTGATCCGTTCCTGCGCCATCGCGCGCGCGTGCGCAGCATGCAGATCCTGGTCGCCGACGACCACGAGGCCAACCGCATGGTGCTGCAGCGGCTGCTGCAGAAGGCCGGGCACAAGGTGCTGTGCGTCGATGGTGGCGAGGCGGTGCTCGACGCACTGGCTGAAAGCGAGTTCGATGCGGCCATCGTCGATCTGCACATGCCGGGCATGAGTGGCCTGGACATGCTGAAGGAGCTGCGGGTGATGCAGGCCGGCGGCGGCCCGCGCACACCGGTACTGGTGCTCAGCGCCGACGTCACTCCCGAAGCCATCCAGCGCTGTACCCAGGCCGGTGCACATGCGTTCCTGGCCAAGCCCGTGGTGGCCGTGCGCCTGCTGGATACCCTGGCCGAGATTGCCAACAACGCACAGCTCAAGACCAGTGCGCCGCCGATCGTGCGCACCGTCACCAACCTTGATGGCGTGCTCGATACCGGCGTGCTTGATGAGCTGGCCTCGCTGGGAATGGGCGAGGGTTTCGAGCGCGAGTTCATCCGCCAGTGCCTGGACGATGCCGAATCGTGCCTGCGCAAGGCTGAAGGCGATGGTGAAGCCGCACGCTGGGGCGCTTTCCGCGAGCAGTCGCATGCGATCAAGGGCGTGGCCAGCAATCTGGGCCTGGTGCGCGCGTCCAACCGCGCCGGTGAGTTGATGCGGATGGCCGACTGGCAGCTCAAGGCCGAATGGCGGCAGCGTCTTGCGGTGCTGCAGGGGGCCATCAAGGAAGGCCGGCAGGCGCTGGATGCGCGCGCCGAACGCAAGGCACGCGGCGTGGCCGACGACGGCGAGCGGTAGAGCCAGGCCTGCCGGGCCTGCGCGGCGGGTTGCCGATGACGGCGGGCCCCATAAAAAAAGCCCGGTGGCCAGCCGGGCTTGAACCCTGCGGGGGAGGGGAACGTATCAGGCCACATCCAGATTGGCGCGTCGGGTCTGCGCCTTGATCAACCGGTCCATGGTGCGCAGCGAACGATCACCCAGGGCCAGTGCCGAATCGACCCAGACCTTGGTGATTTCCAGCAGTTCGTCGTAGCTGACCGCCTGTGCCAGGTTGCGCGCGGCATTCATTGCCAGGTACGACTGCGGCAGGCGCTGCTGCTGGCGGATCATCTCTTCGACCGCGCCGCGGCCTTCCCCTTTCCTGACCAGCACGTCGACCACGCCCATCGCGTGCATCTCCTCGGCGCTGTAGATACGGCCATCGAGGATGATCTTCTCGGCCAGCTGCGGTGCCACCCGGCGGCACAGGAACGAGTAGGCGCCCATGCCCGGGAACAGGCCGAACAGCACTTCGGGCAGGCCCAGGCCGCACCCTTCCTCGGCCACGATGGTGTGGCAGGCCAGGGCCATTTCCAGGCCACCGCCCAGCGCATCGCCCTGGATCAGGGCGATCGAGCGGACGTCGCCACCGAAGCCGGTGTGCAGGTGGTGGACCCCCTCCACGCAGCGTTGGGCATAGGTCAGCAGCAGGTCGCGATTGCCTTCGCGGATCAGGCGGGTGAACAGGTCCAGGTCTCCGCCCAGGTTGTAGGCGGCGGCGTCGGAGGCCAGCACGAAATGGCGCAGCTGGCCGCTGTGGCGCTGCGCCGGCCCGCGGGTGATGGCGCTCATGTAGCTCCACATCTCGTCCAGCATGTCCTTGCGGCAGCAGGGACGCACGCCGGTGGAGGCATCGGCGTGCATGAACAGCCAGTGTGCGGCGCCGTCGGCGCTGTCCTGGGTGCGGATGGTGGCATAGGGCGAGCCGCTGCTGGGCAGCTTTTCGATGGTACTCATGGAAGGGTCCTCGGCGGTGCGGCCCGCAGTTCAAGGTGGTGGCCGGCGGGCCGAACGGTCCACTCACGCGGCGATGCTACACCGGCCCCGGGCCCGCGCATGCGAAAAGGCCCGGGTCGTTGCCGACCCGGGCCTGAGCGCGTTCAACTTTCCCGAAACCCTTACTGGGCGGGCGTATCGCGGAGTTCGCGACGCAGGATCTTGCCAACGTTGGTCTTCGGCAGCTCTTTTCGGAATTCAACGATTCTGGGGTGCTTGTAGCCGGTCAGGTTGGCCCGGGCGTGCTCCTTGACCATCTCGGCGGTCAGGTTCGGGTCCTTCTTGACGATGACCACCTTGACCACCTCGCCGGACTTCTCGTCCGGTACGCCGACCGCGGCCACTTCCAGCACGCCCGGCATCATCGCGATCACGTCCTCGACTTCATTGGGGTACACGTTGAAGCCGGACACCAGGATCATGTCCTTCTTGCGGTCGACGATGTAGAAGAAGCCGTGCTCGTCCATCTTCGCCATGTCGCCGGTGTGCAGCCAGTCGTCGGCGTCGATGGCCTTGGCAGTTTCCTCCGGGCGCTGCCAGTAGCCCTTCATCACCTGCGGGCCGCGGATGCACAGCTCGCCCACTTCGCCCAGCGCCAGGATGTTGCCGTTGTCGTCCTTGATGCAGGCATCGGTGGACGGAATCGGCAGGCCGATCGAGCCGTTGTACTCGGCCAGGGTAAGCGGGTTGATGCAGGCCGCCGGCGAGGTCTCGGTCAGGCCGTAGGCCTCGACCAGGGTGACGCCGGTGGTCTTCTTCCAGCGCTCGGCGACCGCACGCTGCACGGCCATGCCGCCGCCCAGGGTCACCTTCAGCGAGGAGAAATCGACGGTGTCGAAGCCGGGGGTGTTGAGCAGGCCGTTGAACAGCGTGTTGACGCCGGTGATCGCAGTGAAGCGCACCGACTTGAGCTCCTTGACGAAGCCCTTCATGTCACGCGGGTTGGTGATCAGGTGGTTGCAGCCACCGAACTTCATGAAGACCAGGCCGTTCGCCGTCAACGCAAAGATGTGGTACAGCGGCAGGGCGGTGATGATCCATTCCTTGCCCATCTCGATGCCCGATGCACTGATCCAGGCCGAGGCCTGCTGCATGTTGGCGATCAGGTTGCGGTTGGTCAGCATCGCGCCCTTGGCCACACCGGTGGTGCCGCCGGTGTACTGCAGGAACGCCACGTCGTCATGGTCGATCTCGACCTTCGGCAGGGTGTGGCGGCTGCCCAGCTTGAGCGCCTGCTTGAAGCGGATCGCGCCCTTCAGGTGGTAGTTGGGCACCATCTTCTTGATGTACTTGAGCACGAAGTTGACGATCGTGCCCTTGGCGCCGAGCAGGTCGCCCAGGCCGGTGGTGATGACCTGCTTGACCTGGGTATCGGCGATGACCTGTTCGACGGTGTCGCCGAAGTTGTCCACCACCACCAGCGCGGTCACGCCGGCGTCGACCAGCTGATGCTTCAGCTCGCGCGCGGTGTACAACGGGTTGACGTTGACCACGGTCAAGCCTGCACGCAGCACGCCGAAAGTGGCGATCGGGTATTGCAGGCAGTTGGGCATCATCAGGGCGACGCGGTCGCCCTTCTTGAGCTTCAGCTCGCCCAGCAGGTAAGCGGCGAACTGTTCGACCAGCGCGTCGGTCTCACCGTAGGTGAGGGTCTTGCCGAAACTGGAGTAGGCCGGTCGGTCGCGGTACTTCGCGACGGAGGCGTCGAAGACCGAAACTACCGAATGGAACTCGTTGACGTCGATTTCGGCGGGAACGCCTTTCGGATAGCTCTGCAGCCAGGGACGATCCAGACTCATATTCCCCCTCCAGGAATCGTAATGATGGGTGCGGCGCGGACAGTATCCGCCAGAACCGCTCTCCGCAGCATACCGTCCCGTAGGGAAAACGCGAAGAGGGTGGACACTGCGCGGCCGTATGCGCCAAAAGCCGCCGGGCATGGCCCGGCGCTACCGAAGGCAAAGCTCGCTTGGTAGCGCAGGCCATGCCCGGCGACCGAAGGCAAAGCTCGCTTGGTAGCGCAGGCCATGCCCGGCGACCGAAGGCAAAGCCCGTCTGGTAGCGCCGGGCCATGCCCGGCGGATGTTTCCGATGTCCGGAGACTCAGCTCTTGTTGCGCACCGGCGCGCCGTTGGCCTTGTAGTACGCAGCCGTGCTGCGCGGCAGCGGCGCGCGGCCACGGATCACATCGGCCAGCTTCTCGGCGATCATGATGGTCGGTGCGTTGAGGTTGCCGGTGATCACCTGCGGCATGATCGAGGCATCGACGATGCGCAGGGCTTCCAGGCCGTGCACGCGGCCCTGGCCGTCAACCACCGCCATCGGATCATCGGCGTGGCCCATCTTGTTCGAGCACGACGGATGGTAGGCGGTCTCGGCATGCTCGCGCACGAAGGCATCGATCTGCGCGTCGGTCTGCAGCGCGCTGCCCGGCGAAATCTCGCGGCCGCTGTACGGTGCCAGTGCCGGCTGCGCGAAGATCTCGCGGGTGATCCGGATTGCCGAGCGGAACTCGCGCCAGTCCTGGTCGTGCGACATGTAGTTGAACAGGATGCTGGGATCTTCGCGCGGATCCTTCGAGCGCACGTGGATGCGGCCGCGGCTGGGCGAGCGCATCGAGCCGACATGCATCTGGAAGCTGTGCGCCTTGATCGGGTTGGAGCCGTTGTAGTTGATCGCCACCGGCAGGAAGTGATACTGCAGGTTGGGCCAGTCGAATTCGGCATCGCTGCGGATGAAGCCGCCGGCTTCGAACTGGTTGCTGGCGCCGATGCCGGTGCCCAGGAACAGCCATTCGGCGCCGATTGCCGGCTGGTTGTACAGCTTCAGTGCCGGGGCCAGCGAGACCGGCTTCTTGCACTCGTACTGCAGGTACATCTCAAGATGGTCCTGCAGGTTGGCGCCGACGCCGGGCAGGTGGTGCACCAGGTCGATGTCCAGGCTGCGCAGCAGGTCGGCCGGGCCGACGCCGGAGCGCTGCAGGATCTGCGGCGAGGCGATGGCGCCGCCGCAGAGCAGTACTTCGCGGCGTGCGGTGGCGCGCTGCGGCTGGTCGTTGTGCAGCCACTGCACGCCCACTGCGCGCTTGCCCGAGAACAGGATGCGGTCGGTCAGCGCGTGGGTGACGATGGTCAGGTTCGGGCGAGGCTTGGCCAGATCCAGGTAGCCACGCGCGGTGCTGGAGCGGCGTCCCTTCGGCGTGACGGTGCGGTCCATCGGGCCGAAGCCTTCCTGCTGGTAGCCGTTGAGGTCGTCGGTGCGCGGGTAACCGGCCTGCACGCCGGCCTCGACCATCGCCGCGAACAGTTCGTTGTTGCCGGCCTTGGGCGTGGTGACGCGCAGCGGGCCGTCGCCGCCGTGGTAGTCGTTCGGGCCGATATCACGGGTTTCGGCCTTGCGGAAGTACGGCAGGCAATCCAGGTAAGTCCAGTCTTCCAGGCCCGGCATGCCGGCCCAGTTGTCGTAGTCCATCGCGTTGCCGCGGATGTAGCACATGCCGTTGATCAGCGACGAACCGCCCAGGCCCTTGCCACGACCGCAATCCATCCGGCGGTTGTTCATGAAGGGCTCGGGATCGGTCTTGTACGCCCAGTTGTAGCGGCGGCCCTGCAGCGGGAAGGCCAGTGCGGCGGGCATCTGGGTACGGAAATCGAGCCGGTAGTCCGGGCCACCGGCTTCCAGCAGAAGCACGCTGACATCGGCATCTTCGGTGAGGCGGGTGGCCAGCACGTTGCCGGCCGAACCGGCGCCGATGATGATGTAGTCGTACTCGTTATGGGTGCTCATGGTTGCTCTCCTGCAGGCCGGACGCGCTGCATGCAGGCGTCCCGGCGGAATGTCGGATCGGCGCGGTGGCCGGACGATGGGCGGTGCTCAGGCCGTGGCGATCAGAACACGCTGGCGTAGTCGCCCAGTTCGACCTGCACCGACTTGATGCGGGTGTAGTGGCCGAGGGTGGAGATGCCGTTCTCGCGGCCAACGCCGGACTGCTTGTAGCCACCGACCGGCATTTCCGCCGGCGACTCGCCCCAGGTGTTGATCCAGCAGATGCCGGCTTCCAGGCGATGGATGATGCGATGTGCGCGGCTGATGTCCTTGCTGACCACGCCTGCGGCCAGGCCGAAGGTGGTGTCGTTGGCGCGACGGACTACTTCATCCTCATCGTCGTAGGCGAGGATGCTCATCACCGGCCCGAAGATCTCTTCGCGGACAATCGTCATGTCGTCGCGGCAGTCGGAGAACACGGTCGGCAGGACATAGGCGCCGTCGGCCAGGGCACCGTCGGTGGCACGACCGCCGCCGGTCAGCAGGCGCGCGCCTTCGCTCTTGCCGCTTTCGATGAAGCGCAACACGTTTTCCATGTGCGGGAAGCTGGTCAGCGGGCCGAAGTTGGTCTGTTCAGCCATCGGGTCGCCGATGCGGATGCGCTTGACGCGCTCCACCACGGCGGCTTCGAACGCGGCCAGCATGCTGCGCGGCACGAACACGCGGGTACCGTTGGTGCAGACCTGGCCGGAGCTGAAGAAGTTGGCCATCACCGCGATGTCGGCGGCACGGTCGAGATCGGCGTCGTCACAGATCACCAGCGGCGACTTGCCGCCCAGTTCCATCGTCACTTCCTTCAGCGACGAGGACGCGGCGCTGGCCATGACCTTCTTGCCGGTGGCCACGCCGCCGGTGAAGGAGATCTTCTCGATCACCGGGTGCTCGGTCAGCCAGTTGCCGATCTCGCGGCCCGGGCCCTGCACGACGTTGAACACGCCGTCCGGCACGCCGGCTTCGGTGTAGATCTCGGCCAGCTTGATCGCGGTCAGCGGGGTCACTTCGGACGGCTTGAACACCATTGCATTGCCGGCGGCCAGGGCCGGGGCCGACTTCCACATGGCGATCTGGATCGGGTAGTTCCAGGCGCCGATGCCGGCGACCACGCCCAGCGGCTCGCGGCGGGTATAGAAGAAGCTCGATTCGCGCAGCGGCAGCTGGATGCCTTCGATGGCGGTGGCCAGGCCGGCGTAGTACTCCAGTACGTCGGCACCGGTGACGATGTCCACCGTGGTGGTTTCGGCCAGCGCCTTGCCGGTATCCAGGGTTTCCAGGTGGGCTAGCTCGTCGTTGCGCTCGCGCAGGATCTCGACGGCACGGCGCAGGATGCGCGAGCGCTCCATGGCGGTCATCGCTGCCCACACCTTCTGGCCTTCGCTGGCGCTTTCAACGGCGCGTTCGACATCGGCCTGGCTGGCGATCTGAACTTCAGCCAGCACCTGGCCATTGGCAGGGTTGACGGTCTGGAAGGTCTTGCCGCTGGTGGCGTCGACGCGGCGGCCGTGGATGTACAGCTGTTGCACGGGCAGGGTGGTCATCGGCTTGCTCCTGGAAGGGATGGGGCGGGGTCGTGGCGCGCTCAGGGCGCGTTGGCCTGCAATTGGAAATCGATGTAGCCGTAGGCGATGCGGCGCGCCTTGTCGGCGTTGAAGTCACCACCGACCAGGCTGCCGCGCAGCCACAGGCCATCGATCATCGCGGCCAGCCCGCGGGCGGACAGGCGTGCCTGTGCATGCGGCAACTGGCGGTTGAACTGATGGCAGAGGTTGGAGAACAGTCGCTGGTCGTTGGCGCGCTGCAGCCGCGCAAGTTCCGGCTGATGCATGCTGGCGGCCCAGAACGTCAGCCATACGCGCATGGCGGTTCCGTTGGTCTGGCTGTCGTCGAAGTTGCCATCGACGATGGCGCGAAGCTGTGAACGTGCGTCGCCGGCGGCCGCGTCGCGATAGCGGGCAACGGCCGCCTTCAGCTCGCGCAGGATCTGCCGCATCGCCGCATTGAGCAGGCCGTCCTTGTCGCCGAAGTAATGGGCGACGATGCCGCTGGACAGGCCGGCCTTCCTTGCGATGGTGGCGACGGTGGCATCGGCCATGCCGATCTCGTCGATGGTCTGGAAAGTGGCCCGGATCAGCTGCTCGCGGCGGACCGGTTCCACGCCTTTCTTCGGCATTGTCTCTCCACGGATTGCGACCCGGAATGCCGGGCTGGTGAAGATCATACTTTTTATTGATTGAACGTTCAATCAATAAACCCTACGATGCCGGTCGCGCCCCCACGCCATGGGCCCGGTTTCCGGTCCGGCCCCGCCCATGTGCCCCCCTGGACTGATGAGACGACCCCATGTCTTCCCTGGCTCATCCCAAGCGCTCGCCCCTGCGCTTGAACCGTTTCGTGTTCTTCAGTTCGTCGGTCTCCATCGGCATCCTCGGTGCGTTGACCGTGTTCTTCCCGGAGGCCAGCGAGCACTGGCTGCAATGGGCACAGGCCGAGGTCTCGGCGGCGTTCGGCTGGTGGTACATGCTGCTGATCGTGGCCTGCCTGGGCTTCGTGCTGTGGCTGGCGTTCTCGCCGTATGGGCGCATCCGCCTGGGCCACAACGAGGAATCGCCGGCGTTCGGCTACGTGGCCTGGGTGTCGATGCTGTTCTCGGCCGGCATCGGCATCGCGCTGCTGTACTACGGCGCCTACGAGCCGCTCGATCATTTCCTCAACCCGCCCGGGCAGCCCGGCGGCACCGTCGCCGCGGGCCGCGAAGCGATGGTGCTGACCTTCCTGCACTGGGGCCTGCATGGCTGGGCGCTGTACGCGCTGGTCGGCGTGGCGCTGGGCTACTTCGCCTACCGCCGCAACCTGCCGCTGGCCCTGCGTTCGGCGCTGTACCCGATCTTCGGCGAGCGCATCCATGGCCGGATCGGCGACATGGTCGATGGCTTCGGCATCCTCGCGACACTGATCTCGATGGTCACCAACCTCGGCATCGGTGCGCTGGTGGTGCAGTCCGGCCTGGTCTACCTGTTCCACATCCCGGATACGCCGCAGGTGCTGGTGGCGATCGTGCTGGTGATGATGGTCGTGGCCACCATCGGCGTGGTCGCCGGCGTGGAGAAGGGCATCGCCTGGCTGTCCAATCTCAACGTGCGCCTGCTGTGCCTGCTGCTGCTGTTCGTGTTGGTGGCCGGGCCAACCCTGCACCTGTTCGATGGCCTGGTGCAGAACACCGGCGATTACCTGGGCGCGTTCGTGCGCAAGAGCTTCGACATGTACCTCAACGACCCGAAGGGGCGTGAGTGGATGGGCTCGTGGACGTTGTTCTACTGGGCGTGGTGGATTGCCTGGGCACCGTTCGTGGGCCTGTTCGTGGCGCGCATCTCGCGCGGCCGAACCATCCGCGAAGTGATCATGGGCGTGCTGTTGATCCCGCTGGGCTTCACCCTGGCGTGGTTGTCGATCTTCGGCAACACCGCCATCGATCTCGTGCTGAACCATGGCCAGGCGGTGCTGGGCCAAGTGGCTCAGCACGATGCGGCGATGACCCTGTTCAAGCTGCTGGAATACTTGCCTGCGGCGCCGTACATCGCTGGTGCGGCGGTGGTGATCGGTTTCGTGTTGTTCCTGACCCCGGTCGATTCGGGCACGCTGATGATCGCCAACCTGTGCACCCGGCGTGTCGATGATGGCGTGGAGGATGGGCATGACGCGCCGATCTGGCTGCGCGTGTTCTGGGCGGCGGGCATTACCGTGGCCAGTGTCGGCCTGTTGCTGGCCGGCAACTTCAGCGCGATGCAGACGGCGGTGGTGCTGTGCGGCCTGCCGTTCTCATTGATCCTGGCGTTCTACATGTGGGGCCTGCTGAAGGCGCTGCGTACCGACCCGGACGCGCCGCGGCGGTGATGACATTGGATTTCATCGGCTTCGTTTCATTGAATTCCTAGATACCTCGCAGGCCCTGGTGATCGAGCATAGGGGGCTCTGCAATCAGGAGAATCCGATGAAACGCTGTGTCTGTGGTCTGTTGTTGATCGCCTCCGGTTCGGCGGGCGCCGAACCCCTGCCGCCGCCGATGCGCCAGCTGGATTTTCCGGTGCTGGCGATCGGAGATATCGGCCACTTCCGTGTCCAGGTACCTGCCTATGCTGGCGGCCAGGGTCGCGTGTCCTATGCTGCACACGCGCTGATGCCCGGCAGTGACGAGGATCGGGGCTACCGGTTCATTGCGGTGGCCTGTAGCGATGGCGGCTTTACGCCGGTGGTGCACTACGAAGAGCGGGGCGTTGCCTGTTCGCGCGTGGGCCAGTCGCCACATCCGGCGTTCGAGATGGTGATAACGGTGGTCAATACAGGAGCGGCCGAAGGCGAGGTGGTCATGCCCGATGGACTCCGCAGCCTGGTCTATGACGTCGGCCAGAGCCGGGCGCCGTGGCGGATCTACGGGGTCCGCCCATGAAGTGAGGGCCGGATCCCTGCGGGTCCGGCCCTTCGCTGTGTTGCAGCCAGGCATGGATCAAGCCCACTGCCGGGCGGCCGATTCGGCGCGCATGGCGATGCGCTTGCCACGATGGCGCCCACCTTTCATGGGGCGCGGCCCGGCTCTACCTGGGCAGTACGTTCGATCAACGTGCAGCCAGCTGGCGCAGCACGTACTGCAGCAGGCCACCGTGGTGGGCGAGGAGGCGCGCTTGCGAACCACGGGTTCGCGCGCCTCCGCAGCGCCCCCGCGCTGGCGCGGGGGCCGGGCTTCCGCCCATTGGGTCCACGGAAGGGTTCAGCGACCTGCCAGCTGGCGCAGCACGTACTGCAGCAGGCCACCGTGGTGGGCGAGGAGGCGCGCTTGCGAACCACGGGTTCGCGC
>NZ_JBQOIF010000026.1:0-66055 GCF_052665395.1 Stenotrophomonas sp. 3(2025)
CCCCTCCCCCTTCCCTGCCCATTTCCCATGAAGCCCTCCCTGCTCACCACTGCCATCACCTTCGCCCTGATCCTCACCAGCCAACCCGCGCTTGCCGCCGACACTGATGCCAGCGCG
Organism: Stenotrophomonas sp. 3(2025); assembly: GCF_052665395.1. NCBI lineage: Bacteria > Pseudomonadati > Pseudomonadota > Gammaproteobacteria > Lysobacterales > Lysobacteraceae > Stenotrophomonas > Stenotrophomonas sp. 3(2025). The sequence goes on from NZ_JBQOIF010000026.1 coordinate 118, forward strand.
GCTGCGGTCAAGGACCTCGACGTAGTCACCGTCAGTGCCCAGCTTGACCAGGCCCGCAACGCCCTGTCACCGGACATCGGCAGCAGCCAGTACCAGATCACCGCCGAGGACATCCAGAAGCAGCCTCTGGGCGCCTCCGCCCCGCTCAGCCAGGTGCTGCTGCAGGCCCCGGGCGTGGTCCAGGACTCCTACGGCGGCGTGCATGTGCGCGGCGACCACGCCAACCTGCAGTACCGCATCAACGGCGTACTGCTGCCCGAATCGATCTCCGGCTTCGGCCAGACCCTGGATGCGCGCACCATCAAGAGCATCCGCCTGATGGATGGTGCGCTGCCGGCCCAGTTCGGTGAACGTACCGCCGCCGTGGTCGACATCACCACACGCAGTGGCGCCGAGCTGGGTAACGGCGGCAGCGCCGGCATCACCGCCGGTTCGTTCGGCAAGGTCAACCCGAATGCCTCCTGGTGGGGCAACCAGGGCCGCTGGAGCTGGTTCCTGACCGGCAACTACGACCAGAACGAGGTCGGGCTGGAGAACCCCACCAGCGCACGCAGGCCGCTGCATGACGACACCCACCAGGGGAAGGCTTTTGCCGACCTGACCTACCTGGTCAACGACAGCACCCGCCTGAGCGTGTTCGCCGGCTTTGCCAACAACCGCTTCCAGATCCCGGTCAACCCGGGACAGACCCCGCAGTTCGGCTACCTGGACACCACCACCTTCGATTCCAGCCAGCTGGACGAAACCCAGCGCGAGACCACCCGCTTCGGCATGCTGGTACTGCAGGGCACGCTTGGCCAGACCGCGTACCAGCTCTCGGCCGGCCAGCGCTACAGCGATGTGGCCTTCAACCCGGACGTCGTGGGCGACCTGGTGTTCAGCGGCGTCGCCTCGCAGGTCAGGCGCAGCAACCGCGCCGACACCCTGCAGGCCGATTTCTCCACCCCGCTGGGCGACAACCACACCCTGCGTTATGGCCTGTACGGCAACTACGAACACGCCGCCGCCAACAACAGCAGCTGGGTCTTCCCGGTCGACGCCGATGGGCGGCAGACGAGCACCACGCCACGGCTGATCCCGGACCGCAATGCCTTCCACGCCAGCACCGCAGCCTTGTACGTGCAGGACGAGTGGCGGATCGGCGATGACTGGACCGTCAACTATGGCCTGCGCGGCGACCGCTTCAAGGCCTTCGGTCGCACCGAGGGCCAGCTCAGCCCACGCCTGGGCGTGGTCTGGAACGCCAGCGACAGCACCACCGTGCACGCCGGCTATTCGCGCTACTTCACCCCGCCAGCCAGCGAACTGGTTGCCGGCAGCGATCTGGCCCTGTTCGATGGCACCAGCAACCAGCAACCTGCCGATGGCAGCACCACGCCGTTGTCCGAGCGCAGTGACTACTACGATATCGGCGTGTCACAGCAGGTCGGCGACCACCTCACCCTCGGCCTGGATGCCTACGACCGACGCGTGCACCGCCTGCAGGATGAAGGCCAGTTCGGCGCCGCCTACATTTATTCCACCTTCAACTATCGCCGCGGCCACATCCACGGCCTGGAGTTCAGCGCCGACTACAGCAACGGGCCGATCAGCGCGTACTTCAACGCGGCCTACAACAAGGCCATGGGCACCCAGGTCATCACCAGCCAGTACAACCTCGATCCGGATGCACTGGCCTACGTGCAACAGAACTGGATCCATCTGGACCACGACCAGAAGCTGACGTCTTCCGGCGGCCTCAGCTACGCCTTCGCTGGCCACAATCGGGTCGGTGCGAACTACGTGTACGGCAGCGGCCTGCGTTCGGACATCGAGGGCGTGCCCAATGGCGGTGAACTACCGTCGTACCTGCAGATCAATCTCAGCGCCGCGCATGACTTCAACGCCGACAGCGGTCATCCGCTGCATGTGCAGCTGGCCGTGCTCAACACACTGGACCGAAGCTACCAGCTGCGCGATGGCGGCGGCATCGGCGTGTTCGCACCGCAGTGGGGACCACGTCGTGGCGCCTATCTGAGCCTGCAGCAGGACTTCTGAGGTACCACCAACTGCCGGCCAGCGGCCGGCACTACCGGAAAACAGTAGAGCCACGCCATGCGTGGCTCCGGACTCGCTCAGTGCTTGACCTTGCGCAGCGACACCACCAGCGCCCACAGCGCCAGCAGCACGAACCACACGCCCGACCACATCGGCATGGTCAGGCCAAGGAACGTCCAGTCGATGTTGCCGCAGTTGCCGGTACCGGTCAGCACGGTGCGGAACACTTCCAGCGGCCCCATGGTCTCGCGCAGGAAGGCCAGCGGCGGGCCACACGTCGCCCCCATCTCCGGCGGCAGCATCTGCACGTAGACATGGCGTGCGGCGATGCCCACGCCCACGGTCGCAGCGATGAAGGCGAGGATGCCGTAGGTCGCCCGCCCCGGTCGGTTGGACGGCCCATGCAGGGCGCCGATCAGGAACAGCAGGCCCAGGGCCGCGAACGCCAGGCGCTGGAAGATGCACAGCGGACACGGCTCCAGCCCCATCTTCAACTGCAGGAAGATGGCGTAGCCCAGCAGGCCCGCGCAGATCAGGAAGCCCAACAGGAACTGGGCGCGGAAAGGCCAGCGCAGAGGATTCATCGGCAACGCTCGTGTAGTACGGACCGCAAGCGTAACCGAGAGTGCGCGCCGTTCGAACCGCCACAACGTCGCGCCCGTCGGAACACGCCGGTGCGCTTGCCACAGCGCAGCGCATCATCCACGCACGGCGTGGATCCATCATCGGCGGCCCGAAAACGGAAAAACCCGGCACAAGGCCGGGTTCTTCACCGAATGACGGGTGTTGCGCGTCGATTACTCTTCGACGGCTTCAGCCACGACCGGACGGTCAACCAGTTCGACGTAGGCCATCGGCGCATTGTCGCCGGCGCGGAAGCCGCACTTCAGCAGGCGCAGGTATCCACCCGGACGATTCGCGTAGCGCGGGCCCAGGATGGTGAACAGGTTGCCGACGGCTTCGTTGTCGCGCAGGCGGGCGAAGGCCAGACGACGGTTGGCGACGGAGTCGACCTTGGCCAGGGTGATCAGCGGCTCGGCGACGCGGCGCAGTTCCTTGGCCTTCGGCAGGGTGGTCTTGATCAGCTCGTGCTTGAACAGCGAGGCGGCCATGTTCTTGAACATCGCTTCGCGGTGGGCGCTGGTACGGCTGAACTTACGGCCGGATTTCTGGTGACGCATGGTGATATTCCTTGGTTAATGATGTGGCTTTGCGGATCGTTGTCGCCTTCCTGGCGCTGCTGCTCGGACTGCGGTTGGTCCTGGCCATCCGTCCTGGACGACCTGCCCGCGAACCTTCGTTCGTCGTGGCGGTGTTGCCTTGGTGCAATGGCCCCGTCGTTGCCGACGGGGCCATGCGGTCTTGCAGAAAGGCGGTATCAGCCCAGCATGCCGTGGCTGGCGACGCCGGCCGGCGGCCAGTTCTCCAGCTTCATGCCGAGCGACAGGCCACGCTGGGCCAGCACTTCCTTGATCTCGGTGAGCGACTTCTTACCCAGGTTCGGGGTCTTCAGCAGCTCCACTTCGGTCTTCTGGATCAGATCGCCGATGTAGTAGATGCTCTCGGCCTTCAGGCAGTTGGCCGAACGCACGGTCAGCTCCAGATCGTCGATCGGGCGCAGCAGCACCGGATCCACGCCGTTGTTGGCCGGCTTCGCCGCACCGCGGTCGCGGTGGGTGAAGTCACCGAACACCGACAGCTGATCGCTGAGGATGTCGGCAGCGGTACGCACTGCTTCTTCGGCGTCGATGGTGCCGTTGGTCTCGATATCGATGACCAGCTTGTCCAGGTCGGTGCGCTGTTCGACACGAGCCGCTTCCACGGCATAGGCGACACGGCGGACCGGCGAGAACGAGGCATCCAGGACCAGACGGCCGATGGCACGGGTTTCTTCGTCCGGACGACGACGCGCAGCTGCCGGCTGATAGCCGAAACCACGCTCGATCTTCAGACGCATGTTCACTGCCGTGTCCTTGGTCAGGTGGCAGATCACGTGGTCGCCGTTCAGGATCTCCACGTTGTGGTCGACCTTGATGTCGGCAGCGGTGACAACGCCCGGACCCTGCTTGGACAGGGACAGCGTCGCGTTGTCGCCGGAGTGCATACGGATGGCCACGTCCTTCAGGTTCAACAGGACTTCGAGCACGTCCTCCTGCAGACCTTCGACCGTGGTGTACTCATGCAACACGCCGTCGATTTCGACTTCCGTGATGGCGAAGCCCGGGATGGACGACAGCAGCACGCGACGCAGGGCATTACCCAGCGTATGCCCGTAACCCCGCTCCAAAGGTTCGATAACGACCTTTGCACGGGTGTCGGTAAGGCGTTCGATCTGCGGACCGCGAGGACGCAGAACCTGGTTGGCGGTAACCGTCATGTTGCGGGTTCTCCTAGTGAACCCCCGGCCGTCGCCGGGGGCTCTCCAATGTGAATTACTTCGAATACAGCTCGACGATCAGCGCTTCGTTGATGTCCGCAGGCAGATCCGAACGATCCGGAACCGCCTTGAAGATGCCGGAGAACTTGCCGGAATCCACTTCAACCCACGACGGGCTCAGGTCATGCTGGGCGGCGACGGTCAGGGCTTCCTGGACGCGCAGCTGCTTGGCAGCCTTTTCAGACAGGGCGATGGCGTCGCCAGCCTTGACCTGGTACGAGGCCAGGTTGACCGACTTGCCATTCACGGTGACGCCGCGGTGCGACACCAGCTGACGGGCAGCCGGACGGGTCACGGCGAAGCCCATGCGGTAGACAACGTTGTCCAGGCGGGTTTCCAGCAGCTGCAGGAGGTTCTCGCCGGTGTTGCCCTTCTTGGTCGAGGCCTTCTTGTAGTAGTTGCGGAACTGACGCTCCAGCAGACCGTAGATACGCTTGACCTTCTGCTTTTCACGCAGCTGGGTGGCGTAGTCGGACAGCTTGCCCTTGCGGGCGGTGGCGCCATGCTGGCCGGGCTTCTGCTCCAACTTGCACTTGGAGTCCAGCGCACGCGCCGGGCTCTTCAGGGACAGGTCGGCGCCTTCGCGACGGGCGAGCTTACAGGTAGGACCGATATAACGAGCCATTTCTTATCGCTCCCTTTAGACGCGACGCTTCTTCGGCGGACGGCACCCGTTGTGCGGGATAGGCGTCACGTCGATGATGTTGGTGATCTTGTAGCCGACGTTGTTCAACGAACGCACGGCCGACTCACGGCCCGGACCCGGACCCTTGATGCGGACTTCCAGCGACTTCACGCCGTAGTCCAGCGCAGCACGACCGGCCTTTTCGGCAGCCACCTGTGCTGCGAACGGGGTCGACTTGCGCGAACCGCGGAAGCCAGCGCCACCGGAAGTCGCCCACGACAGAGCGTTGCCCTGGCGGTCGGTGATGGTCACGATGGTGTTGTTGAACGAAGCGTGGACGTGGGCAACGCCGTCGGTGACGACGCGCTTGATCTTCTTCTTGGTCTTAGCAGCAGGCTTAGCCATTTATATGTCCCTTACTTCCTGATCGCCTTGCGCGGGCCCTTGCGGGTGCGGGCGTTGGTACGGGTGCGCTGGCCACGCAGCGGCAGACCGCGACGGTGACGCAGGCCGCGGTAGCAGCCCAGGTCCATCAGGCGCTTGATCGCGATACCGATTTCACGGCGCAGATCGCCTTCCACGATGTACTTGCCGACTTCGGCGCGCAGGCGCTCGATTTCCGGCTCCGACAGATCGCGGATCTTGGTGGTCGAAGTGACGCCTGCGACTTCGCAGACCTTCTTCGAACGGGTACGGCCGATGCCGTAAATGCTTTGCAACCCGACCCAGACATGCTTCTGGGCTGGCAGGTTGACGCCTGCAATACGCGCCATGACGCGGTTCTCCAGCTGAGTGATGGCCGACAGCGCGCTCGAGGCACGCCGATCCGGCAGGATGGATCAAAAAAGTGAACCAGTGATACTAACAAGGTTCCGGTTTACTTGGAAGCCCGTGAAACCAGAGGTTTCATGAACCCGGCCCGGGGAGTGTGCCCAGGCTCCGGCGCCGGATGGGGTTGGTCCTGGAGTTTCCTCCCGGGCCGCCCGCGCTACTCCAGCGCGGGACCACCTCATCACACCCCCACCCGGAACCGCTGCGGGGGCCGCCCTTCGTTTGTGTGGCCGGAGTCCGCGAAGCGGAGGACCATCACGTCAGGAAGACGAAAGTATAACAGGCTAATCAGCCGCGAGCAAAACCACCGCGGTTGCCGCCCTTCAGGTTGGCCTTCTTCAGCAGGCTCTCATACTGGTGGGACATCAGGTGCGCCTGCACCTGGGCGATGAAGTCCATCACCACCACCACCACGATCAGCAGCGAAGTACCGCCGAAGTAGAACGACGCATTCAGCTGCGTGCGCATCAGTTCCGGCAGCAGGCAGACGATCACCAGGTACGCCGAACCGGCAGCGGTCAGTCGGGTCAGCACGCCGTCGATGTAGTCGGCGGTAGCCTTGCCCGGACGGATGCCCGGAATCAGCGCGCCCGACTTCTTCAGGTTGTCGGCGGTTTCCTGCGAGTTGAACACCAGCGCGGTGTAGAAGAACGCGAAACCGGTGATCAGCGCAGCGAACACGATCATGTGCAGCGGCTCGCCCGGGCCCAGAGCATTGGCGACCTTCTGCAGGGTCTGGCCAAAGGTGCTCTGGTTGGCAGCCTGGCCGGACCACATGGCCAGGGTGGCCGGGAACGCCAGCAGGCTCGAGGCGAAGATCGCCGGGATGACGCCGGCCATGTTCAGCTTCAGCGGCAGGAACGAGGTCTGGTTCATGTACGCGTTGCGACCGCCCTGGCGGCGCGCATAGTTCACCGTGATCCGGCGCTGGCCGCGTTCGACGAACACCACGAAGAAGGTGAAGGCGAGCACGACGATGGCGATCAGCAGCAGCTGGATGAACTGGATGTTGCCGTCGCGGTAGGCGTCGAAGGTGTGGATGACCGCACCCGGCAGGCCCGCCACGATACCGGCGAAGATGATCAGCGAGACGCCGTTGCCGATGCCGCGCTCGGTCACCTGCTCACCAACCCACATCAGGAACATCGTGCCGGCGGTCAGTGCGACCACGGCAGTGAGCACGAAGCCCATGCCTGGCATGTACACGACCGGCGCGCCGGTCGGCGACACCTGGCCCTGCAGCGCCAGCGCGATCGAACCGCCCTGCACCACTGCAAGCAGCACAGCGCCGATGCGCGAATACTGGGTGATCTTGCGGCGGCCGGACTCACCTTCCTTCTGCATCGCCTTCAGGGCGGGGAAGATGTGCACGGCCAGCTGCATCACGATCGATGCCGAGATGTACGGCATCACGTTCAGCGCGAAGATGCTGAAACGGTGCAGGGCGCCGCCCGAGAACATGTTGAACATGTCCACGATGCCGCCGCCCTGCTGTTGCATCATGGCAAGCATGGCATCGGGATTGACGCCCGGCACCGGCACGTAGCAGCCGATGCGATAGACGATCAAAGCCCCGACGACGAACAGCAAACGTTGGCGAAGTTCAGTGAACTTGCCCATTCCGCCCGCGAGGTTACCGATGCCAGCTTGCGCCATGATTCTCTTACTCCGTTACGCTGCCGCCGGCAGCTTCGATCGCAGCCTTGGCACCGGCCGTGGCAGCAACACCCTTCAGGGTGAACGCCTTGGTCACTTCGCCCTTGACGACGACCTTGGCCTTCTTGGCAGTGCTCGGGACCAGCTTGGCCGCACGCAGGGCAGCGAAGTCGATCTCGCCGGCCGGCAGCTTGTCCAGCTGGTACAGCAGCACTTCAGCGGTGTCCTTGGCGATCGGCGAACGGAAGCCGATCTTCGGCAGACGACGCTGCATGGGGGTCTGGCCGCCTTCGAAGCCAGCCTTGATCTTGCCGCCACCCTTACGGGCGAACGAACCCTTGTGGCCGCGGCCACAGGTCTTGCCCAGGCCGGAGCCGATACCGCGACCGACGCGGGTACGTTCCTGACGGGCGCCCGGTGCCGGGCTCAGTTCATTGAGACGCAGAGTCATGATCGATTACTCCTCAACCTTGACGAGGTAGTGAACGGTGTTGATCAGACCGCGAACCTGCGGGCTGTCCTTCAGTTCACGGACATCGTTGAGCTTGTTCAGGCCCAGGGCACGCACCGACAGGCGGTGACGCGACTGAGCACCACGCAGGCCACGCACCAGGCGCACCTTCACAGTCTTGTTGGACTCATTAGCCATGGTTGAGTTCCTCCACCTTCTTGCCGCGCTTGGCCGCGATGCGAGCCGGCGACTGCGCTGCAGTCAGGCCCTTCACGGTGGCACGCACCAGGTTGATCGGGTTGCGCGAACCGGTGGCCTTGGCCAGCACGTTCTTCACGCCAACCGCTTCCAGGACGGCGCGCATGGCACCACCGGCGATGACGCCGGTACCTTCGGAAGCCGGCTGCATGAACACGCGCGCTGCGCCGTGACCATCCTTGATGGTGTGCCACAGGGTGCCGTTGTTCAGGTCAACGGTGACCAGGTTCTTGCGAGCCTGCTCCATCGACTTCTGGATGGCGACCGGCACTTCGCGGGCCTTGCCATAACCGAAACCGACCTTGCCTTCGCCGTCACCGACGACAGTCAGGGCGGTGAAGGTGAACTGACGGCCACCCTTCACGGTCTTGCTGACGCGGTTGACCGCGACCAGCTTTTCGATCATGCCGTCGTCGACTTTCTCTTCGCGGTTACGGTCGCGATCACGACCCCGCTGCTGACGTTCTTCTGCCATGTTTATTCCTTGGTTGTTGGGTTATGTACGGCTCGAAGCCGCTTATGGTTGTGAAGTGGTGCGTTGTTGCGGTGGGCCGCTGCAGAAGAGCGGCGCCGCCCAGCCTCACTCAGGCTGGCGAGCAGGCGGACAGGGGGCATCAAGCCCCCTGCCCTTATCCCTTAGAACTGCAGGCCGGCTTCGCGGGCAGCGTCAGCCAGGGCCTTGATGCGGCCGTGGTAACGGTAACCCGAACGATCGAAGGCAACCTTCTCGACGCCGGCGGCCTTGGCGCGCTCAGCGACGATGCGGCCAACCTTGGCAGCGGCATCAGCGTTCTTGCCGTTCTTCAGGCCGTCCTTGACGTCGGCCTGGGTGGTGTTGGCGGCAGCCAGCACCTTCGAGCCGTCAGCGGTGAAGACCTGCGCGTACAGATGCTGGCCGGTGCGCAGCACCGACAGGCGTGCAACGCCGAGCTCACGGATGTGGGCACGGGTCGACTTGGCGCGACGCAGGCGGGCGATGTTCTTGTTCATGATCTTTTTCCCTGGAAAGCGGAAGGTCCTAATTAGGCCTTCTTGGCTTCCTTGCGAATGATGACTTCGTCGGAGTACTTCACGCCCTTGCCCTTGTACGGTTCCGGCTTGCGGAACGCACGGATCTTGGCGGCAGCTTCGCCGACGGCCTGCTTGTCAGCGCCCTGCACCAGGATTTCGGTCTGGGTCGGGGTGGTGATGGTGATGCCTTCCGGCGCCACGAACACAACCGGGTGCGAGAAGCCCAGCGACAGGCTGAGGTCCTTGCCCTGCATGGCGGCACGGTAACCCACGCCGACCAGCTCCAGCTTGCGCTCGAAGCCTTCGGAAACACCCTTGACCATGTTGGACAGGATGGCGCGGACGGTACCGGTCAGCGGGATCAGATCCACGTTGTCGGTGCTCAGGGTGGCAACGCCGTTCTCGACATTGATGTTGATACCAGCCGGCTTGGCCAGCGACAGGGTGCCCTTCGGGCCCTTGGCGGTGACGTTGTCGTTCTGGACGTTCAGTTCAACCTTACCCAGGTCGATCGGCTTCTTGGCTACGCGGGACATGGTCTACTCCTTTCGCCTTAGGCCACGAAGCACAGGACTTCGCCGCCGACGCCCAGCTGGCGCGCCTGCGCATCAGTCATGATGCCCTTGGAGGTGGAAATGATGGAAATACCCAGGCCGTTCATGACCTTCGGCAGTTCGCTCTTGCCGCGGTACTGGCGCAGGCCCGAACGCGAGAAGCGCTTCAGGGTCGCGATGACCGGCTTGCCTTCGAAATACTTCAGCACGATTTCCAGCTCGGACTTGTTGTTCTCGAGCGCGGTCACGCGCAGGTCGGCGATGTAACCCTCGTCCTTCAGGACCTGGGCGATCGCTACCTTGATCTTGGACGACGGGGCTTTCACCGTCTGCTTGCCCACCGCTGCCGCATTCTTGATGCGGACCAGCAGGTCGGCGATGGGATCAGTCATGCTCATATGAGTACCTTTGAGTGCACCGATATCCGCTTTCGCGAAAATCTGTTGTCTCCTGGAAACGGGCCAGGCCCCCCCCCCTTACGTCTTCGCGCAGGGCAAGACGCGGGAGTATACGCCCAAAGAGCCCGACTTGCGTCGGGCTCTTCGGGTTTTTTGCAGAGGGAAAGCTGAACGCCCCCCTCCCCGGCTGCGAAGGCCCCCGGGGGAGCCCTCGCCGGCAGGACCGGCTGGGATTACCAGCTGGCCTTGCGCAGGCCCGGAACGTCACCACGCATGGTGGCTTCGCGCAGCTTGTTGCGGCCCAGGCCGAACTTGCTGTAGACGCCACGCGGACGGCCCGACAGTTCGCAACGGTTGCGCTGGCGGCTCGGCGACGAATCGCGCGGCAGCTTGGCCAGCTTGGTTGCGGCGTCGATCTTCTCTTCGTAGCTCGCGTCCACCGAGGACACGATCTTCTTCAGAGCCGCACGCTTGTCAGCGTACTTCTTGGCCAGCTTTTCCCGCTTGATGTCGCGGTTGACCATGGAGGTCTTTGCCATTTCGGTTTCCTCGACGAATCAGTTACGGAACGGGAACTTGAACGCTGCCAGCAGCGCCTTCGCTTCCGCGTCGGTCTTCGCAGTGGTGGTGATGGCGATATCCATGCCGCGGATCGCGTCGACAGCGTCGAAGTCGATTTCCGGGAAGATGATCTGTTCCTTCACACCCATGTTGAAGTTGCCGCGACCGTCGAAGGAACGACCGGAAACACCACGGAAGTCGCGCACGCGCGGCAGCGAGATGTTGATCAGGCGGTCCAGGAACTCGTACATCTTGTGGCGACGCAGCGTGGTCTTGCAACCAATCGGCCAACCATCACGGATCTTGAACGACGCAACCGAGATACGCGACTTGGTGACAACCGGCTTCTGGCCGGAAATCTTGGTCATGTCGCCGACGGCGTTTTCCAGGATCTTCTTGTTGGTGGCCGCTTCGCCGACACCCATGTTCAGGGTGACCTTGACGAGCTTCGGCACTTCCATCGAATTGGTGTAGCCGAACTGCTTCATCAGCGCCGGCACCACTTCTTCCTTGTAAAACTTTTCGAGACGGGAAGTCATCTTCTCATTCCTCAGGCGTCAAGCGCCTCACCGCTGGAGCGGAACACACGCAGTTTGCGTCCATCCTCCAGCACCTTGAAGCCAACGCGTTCGCCCTTGCCCGAAGCCGGGTTCAGCACATTCACGTTGGAGATATGGATCGACGCTTCACGCTCGACCACGCCGCCGGCAACACCTGCCTGCGGGTTCGGCTTGGTGTGGCGCTTGACGATGTTCACGTTGGCGACGACCACACGGTCGCCGTCGACGCGGACGATTTCGCCCTGCTTACCCTTGTCCTTGCCGGCGTTGACGACAACCTGGTCGCCCTTCTTGATACGGTTAGCCATGATTATCTCCTGTCGCTCACAGCACTTCGGGAGCGAGCGAGACGATCTTCATGAACTTCTCCGAGCGAAGTTCACGAGTCACCGGCCCGAAGATACGGGTACCGATCGGCTCCTGCTTGTTGTTAAGCAGAACGGCAGCGTTGCCGTCGAAGCGGATCAGCGAGCCGTCGGCGCGACGCACACCCTTGCGGGTACGCACCACGACGGCGTCATACACTTCGCCCTTCTTGACCTTGCCGCGCGGGATCGCATCCTTCACGGTGACCTTGATGATGTCGCCGATGCCGGCGTAACGGCGCTTGGAACCACCCAGCACCTTGAAGCACATCACCTGCTTGGCACCAGAGTTGTCCGCGACGTCAAGGTAGCTCTGCATCTGGATCATGATTCAGACTCCTTATTCAGCCGCACGCGTGATGACTTCCACCACGCGCCAGTTCTTGGTCTTGGACATCGGAGCAATCTCGGTCACGCGGACGACATCGCCTTCCTTGCAGGCGTTGTCGGCATCGTGGGCGTGCAGCTTCGTCGAACGCTTGATGTACTTGCCGTACAGCGCGTGCTTGACCTGACGCTCAACCAGGACGGTAACCGTCTTGTCCATCTTGTTGCTGACGACACGGCCTTCGACCGTGCGCAGCGCCTTGTTTTCAGTATTGTCGCTCATAGCGGCCATCCTTACTTCGTGCTGCCGAGCAGAGTCTTGACGCGAGCAATCTCGCGACGGACCCGGCGGATGTCGTGTGTCTTCGGCAGCTGGCCGGTGACCTGCTGCATACGGACAGAGAACTGTTCCTTACGCAGGTCGATCAGGTGGGCCTTGAGGTCGTCAGCCGACTTTTCACGGAGAGTTTTGATATCCATCAGCGCACCGTCCGGGTCACGAAAGTGGTGGTGACCGAGAGCTTGGCCGCGGCCAGGCGGAACGCCTCGCGTGCCACTTCCTCGGTAACACCCTCGATTTCATAGATCATGCGGCCGGGCTGGATCTGGGCCACCCAGTATTCCACGTTGCCCTTACCGGAACCCATTCGAACTTCGATGGGCTTCTTGGTGATGGGCTTGTCGGGGAACACTCGGATCCACATCTTGCCGCCGCGCTTGACGTAGCGGCTGATCGAGCGGCGAGCCGCTTCGATCTGACGCGCGGTCAGCTGACCGTGGGCGGTTGCCTTCAGGCCGTATTCGCCAAAGCTGACAGCGTTTGCGCTCCAGCTGAGGCCTTCGTTACGGCCCTTGTGCACCTTGCGGTACTTGGTTCGCTTGGGTTGCAACATTGTCGTTACCTCGCTTCACGAGCCGGGCGCTGACGGTCACCGCGGTCGCCGCGATCATGACGATCGTTGCGCGACGGGGTGTCGTCCTGCTTTTCCTGGCCAACCTGGGAGAAATCGAAGACCTCGCCCTTGTAGATCCAGACCTTGATGCCGATGATGCCGTAGGTCGTCTTGGCTTCAGCGAAGCCATAGTCGATGTCGGCACGCAGGGTGTGCAGCGGCACGCGGCCTTCGCGATACCACTCCGAACGGGCGATTTCTGCACCGTTGAGGCGGCCACCGACGTTGACCTTGATGCCCAGGGCACCCAGGCGCATCGCATTGCCGACCGAGCGCTTCATTGCACGGCGGAACATGATGCGACGCTCCAGCTGCTGGGCGATCGACTCGGCAACGAGCTGCGCGTCCAGTTCCGGCTTGCGCACTTCGGTGACGTTGATGTGCGCCGGGACGCCCATCATCTCGCTCACTTCCTTGCGCAGCTTCTCGATGTCCTCACCGCGCTTGCCGATCACCACGCCCGGACGGGCGGTGTGGATCGTCACGCGAGCGGTCTTGGCCGGACGCTCGATCAGGATCTTGCTGATGCCGGCCTGGGCCAGCTTCTTGCGCAGCATTTCGCGCACTTTCAGGTCGGCTGCCAGGTAACCAGCGAACTCGGCCTTGTTGGCGTACCACTTGGAGTTCCAGTCCTTGGAAATGCCGAGGCGGATACCAATCGGATGAACTTTATGACCCATGGTCTTTTCCTTATCCGCTTACTTGGCGGCGCCCACAACCACAGTGATGTGGCTGGTGCGCTTGAGGATGCGGGTACCGCGGCCTTTCGCCCGCGCCATGAAACGCTTCAGGGTCGGACCCTCATCTACCATGATGGTCTGAACCTTCAGCTCGTCGACGTCGGCGCCCTGGTTGTTCTCGGCATTTGCAATAGCCGACTCCACCACCTTCTTGATCAGGTGGGCAGCCTTCTTGTCCGAGAACTTCAGCAGGTTGACGGCACGCTCGGCCGGCAGACCGCGCACCTGGTCAGCGACCAGACGTGCCTTCTGCGGGGAGATGCGCGCGGTGCGCAGGATGGCTTTCGCTTCCATTGTCATCTCTCCTTACTTGCCCGACTTCTTGTCACCACCGTGACCCTTGAAGGTCCGGGTGATGGCAAATTCGCCGAGCTTGTGGCCGACCATGTTCTCGTTGACGAGAACCGGGATGTGGTTCTTGCCGTTATGCACGGCAATGGTGACGCCTACCATGTCAGGCAGGATCATCGAACGACGCGACCAGGTCTTGATCGGACGCTTGCTACCCGCAGCGGCAGCCACCTTAGCAACCAGGTGGTGATCGACAAACGGGCCCTTCTTGAGTGAACGTGCCATGGTCGATTAGCCCCTACGATCGCGGACGATGAACTGCTGAGTGCGCTTGTTATGGCGCGTCTTGTAACCCTTGGTCGGAACACCCCACGGGGTGACCGGATGCGGATTACCCTGGCCGGCCTTCGCCTCACCACCACCGTGCGGGTGGTCAACCGGGTTCATGGCAGCACCACGAACGGTCGGGCGGACACCGCGCCAACGCTTGGCACCGGCCTTGCCCAGCTTTTCCAGGCTGTGCTCGTCGTTGCCGACTTCGCCGATGGTCGCGCAGCACTCGACCGGAACCTTGCGCATTTCACCCGAGCGCAGGCGCAGGGTGGCGTAGATGCCTTCACGAGCAACCAGCTGCACGGCAGCACCTGCAGCGCGGGCGATCTGAGCGCCCTTGCCCGGCTTCAGCTCGATGCAGTGGATGGTGGTACCGACCGGGATGTTGCGCAGCGGCAGGGTGTTGCCCGCCTTGATCGGGGCATCCGAACCGGCGATCACCTGATCACCAGCCTTCAGACCCTTCGGGGCGATGATGTAGCGACGCTCGCCGTCGACATAGCACAGCAGGGCGATGTGGGCGGTGCGGTTCGGATCGTATTCGATGCGTTCCACGCGCGCCGGGATGCCCAGCTTGTTGCGCTTGAAGTCAATCAGGCGGTAGTGCTGCTTGGCGCCACCACCGACGTGACGCACGGTGATGCGACCGTGGTGGTTACGACCACCCGAGCGGCTCTGCGACTCGACCAGCGCGGCGTGCGGAGCACCCTTGTGCAGGTCGGGAGTGACCACGCGCACGGCCGAACGGCGGCCGGGGGAGGTGGGCTTGAATTTCATCAATGGCATGGGATGTACCTCAGGCCTTGGCCGTTACATCGATCGACTGGCCGTCGGCCAGGCGAACGTACGCCTTGCGCCAATCGCCGCGGCGGCCAGCACGGTTACGGAAGGACTTGTTCTTGCCCTTGACGTTGACCACGTTGACAGCTTCGACCTTGACGTCGAACAGCTGCTCAACCGCGGCCTTTACATCGGCTTTGGTGGCTTCGTTCGAAATTTCGAAGACGTACTGGTTGGAGAGTTCCTGCAGGCGCGCGGTCTTTTCGGAGACACGCGGGGCACGCAGCACGCTGAAGATTTTTTCGTTGCTGTTCATGCCAGCCACTCCTCGACCTTCTTGACCGCGTCAGCGGTGATGACGACCGTGTCGGCACCGACCAGCGACACCGGGTCCAGACCCTGCACGTCACGCACCTGCACATACGGCAGATTACGGGCGGACAGGTACAGGTGCTCGGAGGCTTCCTCAGTGACGATCAGCGGGCGCTTGCCCACTTCCAGGCCGGCCAGCTTGGCGATCAGACCCTTCGTGTTGGTCGCTTCGACATCGAAGGACTCCACGATGGTCAGACGGCCCTGACGGTTCAGCTCGGACAGGATCGCGCACATGGCGGCACGGTACTGCTTACGATTGACCTTCTGCTCGAAGCTGCGCGGCTTTGCCGCGAAGGTGACACCGCCGCCGACGAAGATCGGAGCCGTCAGTGCGCCATGACGCGCGCCGCCGCCCTTCTGCTTCTTCGACTTCTTGGTGGTACCTGCCACTTCGGAGCGAGTCTTCTGCGCCTTGGTGCCGGCGCGACCGGCGTTGCGGTAAGCAACGACGACCTGGTGGACCAGATCTTCGCTGAAATCGCGACCGAACACGGCGTCGGAGACCGAGACCTTGTTGTTGCTACCCGTGATAACGAGTTCCATCGTCATCTCTCCTTATGCCTTGCTCGCCGGACGGACGATCACGTCGCCACCCGCCGCGCCCGGAACGGCGCCGCGAACCGCGATCAGACCGCGTTCGACGTCGACCTTGACAACTTCCAGGTTCTGGGTGCTCTGCTGCACCGAGCCCATGTGACCGGACATCTTCTTGCCCGGGAACACGCGACCGGGCGTCTGGCGCTGACCCAGCGAACCCGGCGCGCGATGCGACAGCGAGTTGCCGTGGGTAGCGTCACCCATACGGAAGTTGTAGCGCTTGATGGTGCCCTGGAAGCCCTTACCCTTGGTGACACCCTGGACGTCGACGATCTGGCCGACTTCAAAGATGTCCGCCTTGACTTCGCCACCGACGGCGAAATCGCCGAGCTGGGCGTCTTCAACGCGGAATTCCCACAGGCCACGACCCGCTTCCACCTTCGCCTTGGCGAAGTGGCCGGCTTCCGGCTTGTTGACCAGGGCAGCGCGACGCGCGCCGACGGTCACCTGCACGGCGCTGTAGCCGTCAGTTTCGACGGTCTTGATCTGCGCGATGCGGTTCGGGGTTGCTTCGATCAGGGTCACCGGGATGGAACGGCCATCTTCGGTGAACACGCGGCTCATGCCAGCCTTGCGGCCCACGAAGCCCAACGAATACTTCTTCGTCATGGTCGTAGTCCTCAGGTCAGCTTGATCTGAACGTCGACGCCGGCAGCCAGTTCGAGCTTCATCAGCGCGTCCACGGTCTTGTCATTCGGGTCAACGATATCGAGCACGCGCTTGTGCGTGCGGGTCTCGTACTGGTCACGCGCGTCCTTGTCGACGTGCGGGGAGACGAGGATAGTGTAACGCTCGATCTTGGTCGGCAGCGGGATCGGGCCACGCACTTGCGCGCCGGTCCGCTTGGCCGTCTCAACGATCTCGCTGGCCGAACGGTCGATCAGACGATGATCGAACGCTTTCAGCCGGATCCGGATCTTTTGGTCCGCCATGGCGGTAGGTTCCTTCGTTAAAAGAGCGACAGACAAAGCCTCTGGGTTGCTTTGCCCCATGAAATCCCTGAATACAGACGGCCCGCATTCCCGCAGGCCGACAAGGTCAATCCGTAGACCCCAAAAACGTAGGCAGACCCGTTACCCGGCCTGCCCAGACGGAGAAGCATAATGGCACGCAAGGCAGCTGTCAACAGTCTCCTGTTGACGCCGCCTGAATGGCATTGACCCTTCCTGGTCCGGGGAACACAAGGCACATCCTGTGCCTACTTTCCCGTTTTGATACGCCCCGATGCCCTACCCAGGCAACATCGGGGCGCAGAGTCTAGCAGATTACTCGAGGATGGTGGCAACCACGCCAGCACCGACGGTACGGCCACCTTCGCGGATGGCGAAGCGCAGGCCGGCGTCCATGGCGACCGGGTTGATCAGGGTGACAACCATCTTCACGTTGTCGCCCGGCATCACCATCTCGACGCCTTCCGGCAGCTCGACCGCACCGGTGATGTCGGTGGTGCGGAAGTAGAACTGCGGACGGTAGCCCTTGAAGAACGGGGTGTGACGGCCGCCCTCATCCTTCGACAGCACGTACACTTCGGCGTCGAACTTGGTGTGCGGCTTGATCGAACCCGGCTTGGCCAGAACCTGGCCGCGCTCGACGTCGTCACGCTTGGTGCCGCGCAGCAGCAGACCGGCGTTGTCGCCTGCCTGGCCCTGGTCCAGCAGCTTGCGGAACATTTCCACGCCGGTCACGGTGGTCTTCTGCACCGGACGGATGCCGACGATTTCGATTTCTTCGCCGACCTTGATCACGCCGCGCTCGATACGACCGGTCACCACGGTGCCGCGACCCGAGATCGAGAACACGTCTTCGACCGGCATCAGGAATGCCTTGTCGACGTCACGCTCCGGGGTCGGGATCCAGGTGTCCAGCGCCTCGACCAGCTTGATGACGGCCGGCACGCCGATGTCGCTCTGGTCGCCTTCCAGCGCCAGGCGGGCCGAACCCGAGATGATCGGGGTGTCGTCGCCCGGGAAATCGTACTTGCTCAGCAGCTCGCGGACTTCCATTTCGACCAGTTCCAGCAGCTCGGCATCGTCAACCATGTCGGCCTTGTTCAGGAACACGACGATGTACGGCACGCCGACCTGACGCGACAGCAGGATGTGCTCGCGGGTCTGCGGCATCGGGCCGTCAGCGGCCGAGCACACCAGGATCGCGCCGTCCATCTGGGCAGCACCGGTGATCATGTTCTTGACGTAGTCAGCATGGCCCGGGCAGTCGACGTGGGCGTAGTGACGGGTGGTGGATTCGTATTCGACGTGCGCGGTCGAGATCGTGATGCCACGTGCCTTTTCTTCCGGCGCGGCGTCGATCGCGGAGTAATCCTTGAACTCGCCACCGAAGCGCTCGGCACCGATCTTGGTCAGTGCGGCGGTCAGCGTGGTCTTGCCGTGATCGACGTGACCGATGGTGCCGACGTTGACGTGCGGCTTGGTGCGCTCGAACTTACCCTTTGCCATTGTTCTATACCTTGATTATGTAAGTGGTTTTCAGGAGAGGCTGAGCGAGGCTCAGCCCTTCTTCATGACGGCTTCGGCGATGTTGTTCGGCGCCGGCTCGTAATGGTCGAATTCCATGGTGAAGGTGGCGCGGCCCTGGGTCTGCGAACGCAGCGCAGTGGCGTAGCCGAACATTTCACCCAGCGGGATCATCGCGTTGATGATGCTGGCCGAACCGTCACCGGTGGTGTCGGAACCCTGCAGCACGCCGCGACGACGGCTGACGTCGCCCATCACGTCACCCTGGTAATCCTCCGGGGTCACGATCTCGACCTTCATGATCGGCTCCAGCAGCACCGGCTTGGCCTTGGCGAAGCCCTGCTTGAAGGCCATCGACGAAGCCAGCTTGAACGCCATTTCCGAGGAGTCGACGTCGTGGTACGAACCGAACACCAGCTTGACCTTGACGTCCACGACCGGGAAGCCAGCCAGCGGACCGCTGGTGATGGTTTCGCGCAGGCCCTTTTCGATCGAAGGAATGAATTCCTTCGGGATCACGCCGCCGGTGATGTCGTTGACGAACAGGAAGTCGTCCTTGATCGCCGGGGCCAGCTTGGCATCGGCACGGTCGGCAGCGGTCAGCGGCGACAGTTCGATCACGACGTGACCGTACTGACCCTTACCGCCGGACTGCTTGGCGTGCTTGTAGTCCGACTTGACGTCGGCCAGGGTGATGGTTTCGCGGTAGGCCACCTGCGGCGCGCCGACGTTGGCTTCAACGTTGAACTCGCGCTTCAGGCGGTCGACGATGATGTCCAGGTGCAGCTCGCCCATGCCCGAGATGATGGTCTGGCCGGATTCTTCGTCGGTCTTGACGCGGAACGACGGATCTTCCTGGGCCAGGCGACCCAGGGCCAGGCCCATCTTCTCCTGGTCCGACTTGGTCTTCGGCTCGACAGCCATCGAGATCACCGGCTCCGGGAACGTCATGCGCTCCAGGATGATCGGCTGGTCGATGGAGCACAGGGTGTCACCGGTGGTGGTGTCCTTCAGGCCCACGGCAGCAGCGATGTCACCGGCCAGAACTTCCTTGATTTCCTCGCGGTTGTTCGAGTGCATCTGCAGGATGCGGCCGATGCGCTCCTTCTTGCCCTTGACCGAGTTCAGCACGGTGTCGCCACCGTTCAGGGTGCCCGAATACACGCGGAAGAAGGTCAGTGCGCCGACGAACGGGTCGGTGATGATCTTGAAGGCCAGCGACGAGAACGGAGCCTTGTCGTCGGACTTGCGGCTCATTTCCTTGGTTTCGTCGTCAACATCGGTACCGGTCACGTCCGGCACGTCGACCGGCGACGGCAGCAGCTGCACCACGCCGTCGAGCATGGCCTGCACGCCCTTGTTCTTGAACGCCGAGCCGCAGAACATCGGCACGATCTCGGTGGCCAGCGTACGGATGCGCAGCGCGTTGATGATTTCAGCCTCGGCCAGCTCTTCGCCGCCCAGGTACTTTTCCATCAGCTCTTCGTTGGCTTCGGCCGCGGCTTCGATCATGAAGGTACGGGCTTCTTCAGCCTTTTCCTGCAGGTCGGCCGGGATGTCGCCGTACTCGAACTTCATGCCCTGGGAAGCTTCGTCCCAATGGATGGCCTTCATCTTCAGCAGGTCGACAACGCCCTTGAAGCCTTCTTCAGCGCCGATCGGCAGCTGCATCGGCACGGCGACAGCGCCGAGCTTGGCCTTCAGCTGGTCGCGGACCTTGTAGAAGTTGGCACCGGTGCGGTCCATCTTGTTGACGAACGCGATGCGCGGCACCTTGTAGCGGTTGGCCTGGCGCCACACGGTTTCCGACTGCGGCTGCACACCACCGACGGCGCACAGCACGAACACCGCACCGTCGAGCACGCGCAGCGAGCGCTCCACTTCGATGGTGAAGTCGACGTGCCCGGGGGTGTCGATGATGTTGAAGCGGTGCTCCGGCAGGGACTTGTCCATGCCCTTCCAGAACGCGGTGGTGGCAGCGGACTGGATCGTGATGCCACGCTCCTGCTCCTGCTCCATCCAGTCCATGGTGGCGGCGCCGTCATGCACTTCACCGATCTTGTGGCTCTTGCCGGTGTAGAACAGGATGCGCTCGGACGTGGTGGTCTTGCCGGCATCGATGTGAGCCATGATGCCGAAGTTGCGGTAACGCTCGATGGGAGTGGAACGGGCCACGGGAGCCTCTCAATTTCTTGGAATTCGGATGGCCGAACGCCGCCTTTCGGCGGCCTTCGGATTGGCGCAGCCCTTCTGGGGCCGCGAGGCAGCACCGAGATGGTGCTGCCCTGCCTGTTTTACAAGGCCGTCAAACTCACCAGCGGTAGTGGGCGAATGCCTTGTTGGCTTCGGCCATGCGGTGGGTTTCTTCGCGCTTCTTGATGGCGCCGCCGCGGTTTTCCGAGGCATCGATCAGTTCAGCGGCCAGCTTCTTCGGCATGGTGTTCTCACCACGCTTGCGCGCGGAGTCGATCAGCCAACGCATGGCCAGCGCCATCTTGCGCGAGGCGCGCACTTCGACCGGCACCTGGTAGGTGGCACCACCGACACGACGCGACTTGACTTCGACCGACGGAGCCACGTTTTCCAGAGCCTTCTGAACCAGCTCGACGGAATTCGGGTTCTTCTCACCGATCACGTCCATGGCGCCATAGACGATCTTCTCAGCGACCGACTTCTTGCCGCTCAGCATCACCATGTTGATGAAACGGGCGATGGTTTCGCTTCCGTGCTTCGGATCCGGCAGGACTGCGCGCTGCGGCGTATTACCTTTACGAGACATGTGTGCTTTCCCTTAGCTCTTCGGACGCTTGGCGCCGTACTTGGAACGGCCCTGGCGACGCTTGGCAACGCCGGAGGCGTCCAGCGAACCACGAACGGTGTGGTAACGCACACCCGGCAGATCCTTGACGCGACCGCCACGGATCAGGACCACGGAGTGCTCCTGCAGGTTGTGACCTTCACCGCCGATGTAGGAAATCACTTCTTCCTGGTTGGTCAGGCGAACCTTGGCAACCTTGCGAAGGGCCGAGTTCGGCTTCTTCGGAGTAGTGGTGTAAACGCGCGTGCAAACGCCACGGCGCTGGGGGCACTTTTCGAGAGCCGGCGAGGCGCTCTTATAAGTGGTTGCCTGCCGCGGCTTGCGGACAAGCTGATTGATCGTCGCCATCAGTATGTTCTTCTGAGAGAGGCCGAAAAAAACCGGCCATGAATGCGGATATGTGCGAGCAGGCGAAAAACCGGCCTGCTGAGACAGACGATTGTAGCAACTTGACGAAAACGCGGTCAAATGCGCACGCGCCAAGCCAGCCCTGATCCAGGGCCGTTACAGGGGAGCCTTCTCCATGCCCCCCGTTCAGGTTGTCGCCCGACCCATCGCTGGGCCGGGGCGGCATCCTACCTCATCGACGGCGAACAGACCAGCGGCCTGCGCCCTCGAGTGCAGATCCCGCCGAAGCGGGTCCTGCGTGATACGTGCCCGGCACGGAGCCGGGACATCCAGCAGGGTCCGGCCGAAGCCGGACCCACCGATCAATCCTCGGCCTGCTCTGCGTCGGTCGACTCCACCACCACTTCCGGTGCTGCCACGGCCACGGCGGCTGCAGCTGCCGGGGTGCCGGCCAGGGTCTGCATTTCCGAGTCCGTCAGCCCGCTCGCATTGCGGCGGCGGTTGGCGTGGTAGGTCAGGCCGGTACCAGCCGGGATCAGACGGCCGACAATCACGTTCTCCTTCAGGCCGCGCAGGTTGTCCTTGGTGCCGCGGACGGCAGCCTCGGTCAGCACGCGGGTGGTTTCCTGGAAGGAAGCGGCCGAAATGAACGACTCGGTTGCCAGCGAAGCCTTGGTGATGCCCAGCAGCACCGGGTCGAAACGGGCGATCAGCTCGTTACGGGCGGTGAGGCGAGCATTTTCCTCGATGACGCGCTGGCGCTCGACCTGTTCGCCGTTCAGGAACTTGCTGCTGCCCTGATCGGTGATCTCGACCTTGCGCAGCATCTGGCGGGTGATCACCTCGATGTGCTTGTCGTTGATCTTCACGCCCTGCAGGCGGTACACGTCCTGGATTTCCTTCACCAGGTAGGCGGCCAGCGGCTCGACACCCAGCAGACGCAGGATGTCCTGCGGGCTCGGCTCGCCGTCGACGATGGTTTCGCCCTTGGTCACGTGCTCACCTTCGAACACGATGACCTGACGGTACTTCGGAATCAGCTCTTCGTGCTCCGAACCATCGGTGTCCTTGATGATCAGGCGCTGCTTGCCCTTGGTGTCCTTGCCGAAGCTGATGATGCCCGAACGCTCGGCCAGCACGGCCGGATCCTTTGGCTTGCGCGCTTCGAACAGATCGGCCACGCGCGGCAGACCACCGGTGATGTCGCGGGTCTTGGACGCTTCCTGCGGGATCTTGGCAACCACGTCACCCACGCCGACGGCAGCGCCGTCCTGCAGGTTGACGATCGAGCGCGGCGGCAGCAGGTACTGCGCCGGCAGGTCGGTGCCCGGAATCGACAGGTCGTTGCCCTTGCCATCGACGATGCGGACGATCGGGCGCAGATCCTTGGCCTGGGCGCCGCGGCGCTTCGGGTCGGTGATCTCGCGCGAAGCCAGGCCGGTCAGCTCATCGGTCTTCTCGATGACGGTGATGCCGTCGACGAAGTCAATGAAGCGGATGAAGCCGGCCACTTCCGACACGATCGGGTGGTTATGCGGATCCCAGTTGGCCACGGTCTGGCCAGCCTTGATCGAATCACCATCCTTGGAGGTGATGGTCGCACCGTACGGCAGCTTGTAACGCTCACGCTCACGACCGTGGGCATCGAGCACCGAGATTTCGCCCGAGCGCGACACTGCCACCAGCGAGCCATTGGCGTGCTCGACCGACTTGAGGTTGCTGAACTTGACCGAGCCGGTGGTCTTGACGGTGATGTTGTCGACCGCAGCAGCTCGCGACGCCGCACCACCGATGTGGAACGTACGCATGGTCAGCTGGGTACCCGGCTCACCGATGGACTGGGCGGCGATGACGCCGACCGCTTCACCGATGTTGACCAGGTGGCCACGGGCCAGATCGCGGCCGTAGCAGCGACCGCAGACACCGAAGGCCGATTCGCACGAGATCGTCGAACGCACCTTGATGCTCTGCACGCCGGCGTCTTCCAGCTTGGCGACCCAGGCTTCGTCGAGCAGGGTGTTGCGGGTGACGATCGGATCTTCGTCGTTGCCCGGCAGGAACACGTCCTCGGCAACCACGCGACCCAGCACGCGGTCCTTCAGCGGCTCGACCACATCGCCGCCTTCCACGATCGGGGTCATGATCAGGCCTTCGGTGGTACCGCAATCCACCTCGGTGATCACCACGTCCTGCGCCACGTCGACCAGACGACGGGTCAGGTAACCCGAGTTCGCGGTCTTCAGCGCGGTATCGGCCAGACCCTTACGGGCACCGTGGGTGGAGTTGAAGTACTCCTGCACGTTCAGGCCTTCGCGGAAGTTCGCCTTGATGGGCGTCTCGATGATCGAGCCATCGGGACGGGCCATCAGGCCACGCATGCCGGCCAGCTGACGGATCTGCGCCTGGCTGCCTCGTGCACCGGAGTCGGCCATGATGTACAGGGAGTTCATCGACTTCTGGTCGATGGTCTCGCCCTTGGCATTGATGACCTTCTCGGTACCGATGGTGTCCATCATCGCCTTGGCGATGCGCTCATTGGTGCGCGACCAGATGTCGACCACCTTGTTGTAGCGCTCGCCGGCGGTGACCAGGCCCGACTGGTACTGCTCCTGGATTTCCAGCACTTCAGCTTCGGCCTCGGTGAGGATGCCCTTCTTCTCGTCCGGGATCAGCATGTCGTCGATGCCGATCGAGACGCCGGCGCGGGTCGCGTAGGCGAAGCCGGTGTACATCAGCTTGTCGGCGAACACGACCGTGTCCTTCAGACCCAGCTGGCGGTAGCTGGAGTTGATCAGGCGGCTGATGTTCTTCTTGGTCAGCTCGGTGTTGGCCAGCGCGAACGGCAGGCCTTCCGGCAGGATTTCAGCCAGCAGGGCGCGACCGATCGTGGTGTCCACGATCGAGGTCTTGTTCTGCTTGTTGCCTTCTTCGTCGGTCACCACCTCGGTGATGCGGACCTTGACGCGTGCGTGCAGTTCCACCACGCGGTTGTCGTAGGCGCGCTTGACTTCGGCGATGTTGGCGAAGGCCATGCCCTCGCCCTTCTTGTTTTCCAGCGAGCGGGTCATGTAGTACAGACCCAGCACGACGTCCTGCGACGGCACGATGATCGGCTCGCCGTTGGCCGGCGACAGGATGTTGTTGGTGGACATCATCAGCGCACGCGCTTCCAGCTGGGCTTCCAGCGAGAGCGGCACGTGGACGGCCATCTGGTCACCGTCGAAGTCGGCGTTGAACGCGGTGCAGACCAGCGGGTGCAGCTGGATGGCCTTGCCTTCGATCAGGACCGGCTCGAAGGCCTGGATGCCCAGGCGGTGCAGGGTCGGCGCACGGTTCAGCATCACCGGATGCTCGCGGATGACCTCTTCCAGGATGTCCCAGACTTCGGCTTCTTCGCGCTCGACCAGCTTCTTGGCGGCCTTGATGGTGGTGGCCAGGCCACGACGCTGCAGCTTGGCGAACACGAACGGCTTGAACAGTTCGAGCGCCATCTTCTTCGGCAGGCCGCACTGGTGCAGGCGCAGGTACGGACCGACCACGATGACCGAACGGCCCGAGTAGTCCACGCGCTTGCCGAGCAGGTTCTGGCGGAAGCGACCCTGCTTGCCCTTGATCATGTCGGCCAGCGACTTCAGCGGGCGCTTGTTGGTGCCGGTGATGGCACGGCCGCGACGGCCGTTGTCCAGCAGCGCATCGACCGATTCCTGCAGCATGCGCTTTTCATTGCGCACGATGATGTCCGGCGCGCTCAGTTCGAGCAGGCGGCGCAGGCGGTTGTTGCGGTTGATGACGCGGCGGTACAGGTCGTTCAGATCGGAGGTCGCGAAGCGGCCGCCATCCAGCGGAACCAGCGGACGCAGGTCCGGCGGCAGCACCGGCAGCACGGTCATGACCATCCACTCCGGACGGTTGCCCGATTCCAGGAAGGCTTCGATCAGCTTGATGCGCTTGGTCAGTCGCTTGAGCTTGGTTTCCGAACCGGTGCTGGCGATCTCTTCGCGCAGGCGGGTCATCTCCGACTGCAGGTCGATGGTACGCAGCAGCTCGTACACGGCCTCGGCGCCCATGGCGGCGTCGAAATCGTCGCCATGTTCCTGGCGGGCCTGCAGGTACTGTTCTTCGGTCAGCAGCTGGCGGCGTTCCAGGGCGGTCAGGCCCGGCTCGGTCACCACGTAGGCTTCGAAGTACAGCACGCGCTCGATGTCGCGCAGGGTCATGTCCAGCATCAGGCCGATGCGCGACGGCAGCGACTTCAGGAACCAGATGTGCGCGACCGGCGACGCCAGGTCGATGTGGCCCATGCGCTCACGGCGCACCTTGGCCAGGGTCACTTCGGTGCCGCACTTCTCGCAGACCACGCCGCGGTGCTTCATGCGCTTGTACTTGCCGCACAGGCACTCATAGTCCTTGACCGGCCCGAAGATGGCGGCGCAGAACAGGCCGTCACGTTCCGGCTTGAAGGTACGGTAGTTGATGGTTTCCGGCTTCTTCACTTCGCCGAAGGACCACGAACGGATCAGGTCCGGCGAAGCCAGCGCGATCTTGATCGCGTCGAAGTCCAGCGTCTGGCGCTGCTGGTTGAAGAGGTTGAGCAGGTCTTTCATGGTGTTCTCCAGAAGGAGGAATGCTGTGTCGATGGGCTTTCAGTTCACTGCCAGCGGCGCGGCGGCGGTGGCCGCCGCGCCGGCATGGATCAGTTGTCTTCCAGTTCCATGTTGATGGCCAGCGAGCGGATTTCCTTCACCAGGACGTTGAAGGATTCCGGCATGCCCGCGACCATCTCGTGCTCACCGTCGACGATGTTCTTGTACATCTGGTTGCGGCCCTGCACGTCATCGGACTTCACCGTCAGCATTTCCTGCAGGGTGTAGGCCGCGCCGTAGGCTTCCAGCGCCCAGACTTCCATTTCACCGAAGCGCTGGCCGCCGAACTGCGCCTTGCCGCCCAGCGGCTGCTGGGTGACGAGCGAGTACGGACCGGTCGAACGGGCATGCATCTTGTCGTCGACCAGGTGGTTCAGCTTCAGGTAGTGCATGTAGCCAACGGTGGTGTGGCGATCGAAGGCTTCACCGGTGCGGCCGTCATACAGCTGGGTCTGGCCACTGCTCGGCAGGTCGGCCAGTTCCAGCATGCGCTTGATTTCCGCTTCGGTGGCACCGTCGAACACCGGCGTTGCCATCGGCACGCCGTCGAACAGGTTGCGGGCCAGGCGCAGCAGCTCCTCGTCGCTGAACTGCGACAGGTCGACACGGTTGGCCACGTTGGTGTCATCGTGGTTGTAGATGTCGTCCAGGAACTTGCGCAGGTCGGCGACCGCGGCCTGGGCTTCCAGCATTGCCTGGATCTTGCGACCCAGACCCTTGGCGGCCCAGCCCAGGTGCACTTCCAGGATCTGCCCGATGTTCATGCGCGACGGCACGCCCAGCGGGTTCAGCACGATGTCCACGGTTTCGCCCGAGGCCATGTACGGCATGTCCTCGACCGGCACCACGTTGGACACCACACCCTTGTTGCCGTGGCGGCCTGCCATCTTGTCGCCCGGCTGGATGCGGCGCTTCACTGCCAGGAACACCTTGACCATCTTCAGCACGCCCGGGGCGAGGTCGTCGCCTGCGGTGATCTTGCCGCGCTTGTCGGCGAAGCGACGCTCGAATTCCTTCTCGTGCGCCTGGATCTGCTTCTGTGCGCGTTCGATGGCTTCGGCGGCGTCCTCGTCCTTCATGCGCAGCACGAACCAGTCGGCCTTCTTCAGGCCATCCAGGTAGGCGTCGGAGATGACATCGCCCTTCTTCAGGCCGGCGCCACCGTTGACCACCTTGCCGACGATCTGCGAACGCAGACGCGCATAGATGGCCGCTTCCAGGATGCGGAACTGGTCGTCGAAGTCCTTCTTGACGCGCTTGATTTCAGACTCTTCGATCTGACGGGCGCGCTTGTCCTTCTCGATGCCGTCGCGGGTGAAGACCTGCACGTCGATGACGGTGCCGTCCATGCCCGGCGGCACGCGCAGCGAGCTGTCCTTCACGTCCGAAGCCTTCTCGCCGAAGATCGCGCGCAGCAGCTTCTCTTCCGGGGTCAGCTGGCTTTCGCCCTTCGGGGTGACCTTGCCGACCATGATGTCGCCGGCGCGGACTTCGGCGCCGATGTACACCACGCCGCTCTCGTCCAGGCGGTTCAGCGCCTGCTCGGAAACGTTCGGGATGTCGGCCGAGATTTCCTCCGGCCCCAGCTTGGTGTCACGCGCAACGCAGGTCAGCTCTTCAATGTGGATCGTGGTGTAGCGATCCTCTTCCACCACGCGCTCGGAGAGCAGGATGGAGTCTTCGAAGTTGTAGCCGTTCCACGGCATGAAGGCGATCAGCATGTTCTGGCCCAGGGCCAGTTCACCGATGTCGGTGGACGGACCATCGGCCAGCACGTCGCCACGCGCCACCACGTTGCCCACTTCCACCAGCGGACGCTGGTTGATGCAGGTGTTCTGGTTGGAGCGGGTGTACTTGATCAGGTTGTAGATGTCCACGCCGGCGTCGGAGGCGTCGGTGATCTCGGCTTCGTTGACCTTGACCACGATGCGGGCGGCGTCGATCTGCACGATCTCACCACCACGACGGGCGTTCACGGTCACGCCCGAGTCACGCGCCACGGCGCGCTCGATGCCGGTACCGACCAGCGGCTTCTGCGCACGCAGGGTCGGCACGGCCTGACGCTGCATGTTGGCGCCCATCAGTGCGCGGTTGGCGTCATCGTGCTCCAGGAACGGAACCAGCGCGGCCGCGATCGACACGGTCTGCATCGGCGAGACGTCCATGAAGTGGACTTCCGCCGGCGGCTTCAGCAGCGATTCGCCCTGGTAACGGCAGGGGACGAACTGCTCGGTCAGCACGCTGTTGGCATCGGTCAGGGCGTTGGCCTGGGCGATGACGTACTCGTTTTCCTCGATGGCCGACAGGAACTCGACTTCGTCGAAGACCTTGCCGTCCACGACCTTGCGGTACGGGGTCTCGAGGAAACCGTACTGGTTGGTGCGGGCGTACACGGCCAGCGAGTTGATCAGGCCGATGTTCGGGCCTTCCGGCGTTTCGATGGTGCAGACGCGGCCGTAATGGGTCGGGTGCACGTCGCGCACTTCGAAGCCGGCGCGCTCACGGGTCAGGCCGCCCGGGCCCAGGGCCGAGACGCGACGCTTGTGCGTGACTTCCGACAGCGGGTTGTTCTGATCCATGAACTGCGACAGCTGCGAGGAGCCGAAGAATTCCTTGATCGCCGCAGCCACCGGCTTGGCGTTGATCAGTTCCTGCGGGGTCAGGCCTTCCGACTCGGCCATCGACAGGCGTTCCTTGACCGCGCGCTCGACGCGGACCAGGCCCACGCGGAACACGTTCTCGGCCATTTCACCGACCGAACGCACGCGACGGTTGCCCAGGTGATCGATGTCATCGACCACGCCGCGACCGTTGCGGATCTCGGTCAGGACCTTGATCACGTCCAGGATGTCCGAGCTGTCGCCGTGTGCGGCAACCAGGCGCTTGGACTCTTCGTCGTTGCGCTCGCCGTAGTACTTGCGGTCGTACAGCACGGCTTCGCCGGTGGTTTCCTTGCGGCCCACGCGCCGGTTGAACTTCATGCGGCCGACTGCGGACAGGTCGTAGCGCTCGAAGGTGAAGAACAGGTTGTGGAACAGGTTCTGCGCGGCATCCTTGGTCGGCGGCTCGCCCGGACGCATCATGCGGTAGATCTCGACCAGGGCTTCCAGCTGGGTCTTGGTCGGATCGATGCGCAGGGTGTTGGACAGGTACGGGCCACGATCCAGGTCGTTCACCCACAGGGTGCCCACGGCATCGACGCCGGCCTTGCGGAAGGCCTGCAGCTGTTCGTCGGTGATTTCGTCGTTGGCCTGCGCCAGCAGTTCGCCGGTGGAGGCATCGACCACGTCGTGCGACAGGATGCGGCCGACGATGTAATCGTCCGGCACGGCCAGGGCGGCGATGCCCGAGGCTTCCAGCTGCTTGATGTGGCGCGCGGTGATGCGCTTGCCGGCTTCCACGATGACCTTGTCGCCGTCGGCGAGGTCGAAGCCCAGGGTTTCGCCGCGCAGGCGCTCGGGCACCAGCTCCAGCTGGACGCCTTCATCCGGGTTGATGTGGAAGGTGTTGATCTCGAAGAACTCGGCCAGCATCTCTTCGTTGCTGTAGCCAAGCGCGCGCAGCAGGATCGACACCGGCAGCTTGCGGCGACGGTCGATACGGGTGAACAGCGCGTCCTTCGGGTCGAACTCGAAGTCCAGCCAGGAACCGCGGTAAGGAATGATGCGGGCGCTGTACAGCAGCTTGCCCGAGCTGTGGGTCTTGCCACGATCGTGGTCGAAGAACACGCCCGGCGAGCGGTGCAGCTGCGAGACGATGACGCGCTCGGTGCCGTTGACGATGAAGGTGCCGTTGTCGGTCATCAGCGGGATTTCGCCGAGGTAGACCTCCTGCTCCTTCACGTACTTGATGGCCTTGGTCGACGACTCGCGGTCGTAGATCACCAGGCGCACGGTCACGCGCAGCGGCGCACCGTAGCTCATGCCACGCTGACGGCACTCACGCTCGTCGAAGACCGGATCGCCCAGCTTGTAGCCGACGTATTCCAGGGCAGCATTGCCGCTGTAGCTGGCGATCGGGAAGACCGACTTCAGTGCAGCGTGCAGGCCGTGGTCCGTGCGCTTGGCCGGATCGACGTTTTCCTGCAGGAATTCACGGTAGGAATCCACCTGGATGGCGAGCAGGAACGGCACTTCGAGAATCGAACGCTGCTTGCCGAAATCCTTGCGGATACGCTTTTTTTCGGTGAACGAATAGGACGTCATGAGGTCTTCCACCTTGTTGTGCGGGTCGTGCGCCCACGACCCGAAGGGAACTTGAAATTGTCAGTTGGAAGTCGCTGGTATTGCCGGCACCAGCACGCCTTCTCCCGCTACTTCCAACTGCCAACTCGTCTGCATCCACTCCCCCGCCGCCGCGCGTTGCGCTGGTTGACCAGGGTTTGACCGCAGCCCGTGTTGGGCTTTTTTGCCGTTTTTCACACCCACGCATGGCGTGGATCTACAGCACCGCAACAACGACCAAAGGCCGGGGGCTTACGCCCCCAGCCTTGGCTGCATCGCCGGATTCCGATGGCGACGCAAAGGAAGTGCTTACTTGACTTCGACAGTCGCGCCAGCAGCTTCCAGGTCCTTCTTCATCTTCTCGGCTTCGTCCTTCGAAGCGTTGTCCTTCAGGACGCCGCCGGCTTCGGCCAGGTCCTTCGCTTCCTTCAGGCCCAGGCCGGTGATGGCGCGGACGGCCTTGATGACTTCAACCTTCTTGTCGCCAGCGGTCTTCAGGGTGACGACGAATTCGGTCTGCTCTTCGACCGGAGCGGCCGGGCCGGCCGGGCCAGCAACGGCAACCGGAGCAGCGGCGGAGACGCCGAACTTCTCTTCGATGGCCTTGACCAGCTCCATCACTTCCATCAGGGACTTCTCGGCGATGGCGTCGACGATCTGTTCGTTGGTAAGGGACATGATAATTACCTTTGGATGTTTTTCTGGATTGAGGTTCCGTCAGGAACCACGATTGGTCGAAACTCAGGCGGTCTCGGCGGCCGGTTCAGCAGCGTCGGCGGCGACGTCGCCACCATTCTGCTTGTCGCCGATTGCCTTGATGGCGCGGGCGAACATCGTGACCGGCTCGGTCAGGACACGTGCCAGCATTGCCAGGGCCTGGTCGCGGGTCGGCAGCGATGCCAGAACCTCGACGTGGCTCGCCGGGAACACTTCACCACCGATTGCGACGACCTTGGCCTTCAGCTTGTCGTTGCCCTTGGCGGCATCCTTGATCAGGCGACCGGCTGCACCGGGCTCCTCGAGCGAGAACGCGTACAGCAGCGGACCAACCATCTGGTCCTGTGCGACTGCGAACTCGGTGCCTTCAACAGCACGCGAAGCCAGGGTGTTCTTGACAACTTTCAAGAAAACGCCGGTTTCACGAGCCTGCTTGCGCATCGCGGTCATCTGGGCGACCGTGGTGCCAGCGTATTCGGCTGCGATCAAGGAGTGGGCCTTGGCGGCGATGTCTGCCAGCTCCGCGACTACTTCTTGCTTCTGGGACAGATTGAGAGCCATTGCACTCCTCCGATTGAACTCCGCTTACGGCTCCTGCCGTGTGCGGTCCTGTGCGGCATCCGTCCTGGACGCCGGGAACATCGGAATGATGTTCCGGGGGGTGGGCCGTTCTAGACCTGGAGTGGGCCAACCTGGGTAACCCCAGACGTGCGTGAACCAGAAAAACTCCAGAAGGGCACCATCTACGCAGGGTGATTCCGGGGAATCGATTAAGCGTTCGTGACTGCTCCGGCGGCGACTCCCTGCCAAATCGAGCTTCCCTGCCCGTCGCCGGCATGCCACGACCGCACCTGCGGTCTTTGACGGCTACCACCGGCGATGGGTTGCCGGCGATGCCTTCAAATGTCACGGTCGCGGGACCCGAGGGACCCCGCGACCGCTTGAAACGATTACTTCAGGCTCAGCGACGACTGGTCGACGGTGACGCCCGGGCCCATCGTCGAGCTGACCGAAACCTTCTGCAGGTAGGTGCCCTTCGAGGTAGCCGGCTTGGCCTTGATCAGGTCCAGCAGCAGCGCGGTCAGGTTCGACTTCAGCGCGTCTTCGGCGAAGTCGGCCTTGCCGATGGTGCAGTGGATGATGCCGGCCTTGTCGGTGCGGTAACGCACCTGACCCGACTTGGCATTCTTCACAGCCTCACCCGGGTTCGGGGAGACGGTGCCGACCTTCGGGTTCGGCATCAGGCCGCGCGGGCCCAGCACGGTGCCCAGCTTGCCGACGACGCGCATTGCGTCCGGGGTCGCGATCACGACGTCGTAGTTCAGATCGCCGGCCTGCATCTTCTCGGCCAGGTCGTCCATGCCGACGGCTTCGGCGCCAGCGGCCAGGGCTTCGTCAGCCTTGGCACCGGCCGGAGCGAAGACAGCGACGCGGACCGACTTGCCGGTACCTGCCGGCAGCACGGTGGAGCCACGAACCTGCTGGTCGGACTTCTTCGCGTCGACGCCCAGGCGCACCGCAACGTCGATCGACTCGACGAACTTGGCCTTGGTGGCGGTCTTCAGGATGTTGATCGCGTCCTCGAAGGCGTATGCCTTGCCCGGAACGATAGCGGCCTTGATGGCCTTCTCACGCTTGGTCTGTGCCATCTTCTTAACCCTCCACCACGAGGCCCATGGAACGGGCAGAGCCAGCGATGGTACGCACGGCGGCGTCCAGATCGGCGGCAGTCAGATCCGGTTCCTTCGCCTTGGCGATCTCTTCCAGCTGCTTACGGGTGACCTTGCCGACCTTCTCGGTGTTCGGGCGCTTGGAGCCCGACGAGATGCCAGCGGCCTTCTTCAGCAGGGTGGTGGCCGGGGTGCTCTTGGTGATGAAGGTGAACGTACGGTCCGAATAGGCCGTGATGATCACCGGAACCGGCAGACCCGGCTCGAGCTTCTGCGTGGCGGCATTGAAGGCCTTGCAGAATTCCATGATGTTCAGGCCGCGCTGACCCAGCGCAGGACCGACCGGCGGCGAGGGGTTGGCCTGACCGGCCTTCACCTGCAGCTTGATATAACCGACAACTTTCTTTGCCATGTGAGTACTCTCCGGGTGCTAGCGCCTTGCGACAACAGGCTCCCCATCGGACCGGGAATCACGCGTCCCGGCATCGCGTTTTGAAATCATGCCGAAGGCCACCTTTCGGTGGCCTCGTCCCGCCAGCTTCCCAACGGGAGCCGCGCAGCATATCAGGTTTTTCCTTCACATGCCTGAAGCGGCACGTGAATTCTGGTCAGACGGCCTTTTCGACCTGACCGAACTCGAGCTCGACCGGGGTGGCGCGACCGAAGATCAGCACCGAGACGCGCAGACGGCTCTTCTCGTAATTGACTTC
The DNA here is from genome assembly GCF_052665395.1 of Stenotrophomonas sp. 3(2025). Lineage (NCBI taxonomy): Bacteria > Pseudomonadati > Pseudomonadota > Gammaproteobacteria > Lysobacterales > Lysobacteraceae > Stenotrophomonas > Stenotrophomonas sp. 3(2025). The sequence continues at coordinate 33,861 of NZ_JBQOIF010000026.1, forward strand.
TTCGACCACACCGTTGAAGTCGTTGAACGGACCGTCGGTGACGCGGACCATCTGGCCCGGCTCGAACAGCACCTTCGGACGCGGCTTCTCGACACCTTCCTGGACACGGTTCAGGATCGACTCGGCCTCGGAATCGGCGATCGGCAGCGGACGATCGGCGGTTCCGCCGATGAAGCCCATGACGCGCGGGGTTTCCTTGACCAGGTGCCAGCTTTCGTTGTCGATGCGCGGAATGCCCGCTTCTTCGTGGGTCTCGATCTGGACCAGCACGTAACCCGGGAAGAACTTGCGCTCGGAACGGCGCTTCTGGCCGGCGCGCATTTCGATTACTTCCTCGGTCGGAACCAGGACGTCGCCGAAGCGCTCTTCCATGCCGTCACGGGCGATGCGATCGCGCAGAGCCTGCGCCACCGACTTCTCGAAGCCCGAATAGGCGTGAACGACGTACCAACGCTTCATGCATTTCTCCTTAGCGGCTCAGGAACCACTGAGTCAGTTTCTGGATGAAGAAATCGAACCCACCCAGCAGCAGGCTGAGGATCAGGACGACGACAATCACCACCCAGGTCATGCGAATGGCTTCCTGACGGGTCGGCCAAACCACTTTACGCAGTTCGAAACGCGACTCGGAGAGGAATTCGCGGGTGTCGCGCCCCTTGCCGGTCAGCATGAACACGCCGATACCGCCAACCAGGCCGACCACGACCGCCAACGCACGCAGCTGACCCGCCCACGCGCCCAGCTGGGCAGCGCGGCCGGAGTCGGCGGAGAACCAGAACCAGACGAACAGACCTGCCAGCACCAGCAGCGATGCGAGGACGTACTTGACGATATCCCCGCCTTGCGCGGAGGTGTCCTTGGAATGTTCGATCTTGCTATTCATCAGGCTGTGTCTGCTTTAGCGGCAGGGCCGCTCGGTAAGGTGGGCAGATGGCACGCCAGGAGGGACTCGAACCCCCAACCTGCGGTTTTGGAGACCGCTGCTCTGCCAATTGAGCTACTGGCGTACGTTGAAAACTTGCCTTCCCTTAGACGGCGAAGGCGGACCGAGGTTCCCGGCCCGCCACTCGCCAGACCGGCAGCGCTATGCGACCGCCGGCATGCAGGCTTACTCGAGGATGGTGGCAACCACGCCAGCACCGACGGTACGGCCACCTTCGCGGATGGCGAAGCGCAGGCCGGCGTCCATGGCGACCGGGTTGATCAGGGTGACAACCATCTTCACGTTGTCGCCCGGCATCACCATCTCGACGCCTTCCGGCAGCTCGACCGCACCGGTGATGTCGGTGGTGCGGAAGTAGAACTGCGGACGGTAGCCCTTGAAGAACGGGGTGTGACGGCCGCCCTCATCCTTCGACAGCACGTACACTTCGGCGTCGAACTTGGTGTGCGGCTTGATCGAACCCGGCTTGGCCAGAACCTGGCCACGCTCAACGTCGTCACGCCTGGTGCCGCGCAGCAGCAGACCGGCGTTGTCGCCTGCCTGGCCCTGGTCCAGCAGCTTGCGGAACATTTCCACGCCGGTCACGGTGGTCTTCTGCACCGGACGGATGCCGACGATTTCGATTTCTTCGCCGACCTTGATCACGCCGCGCTCGATACGACCGGTCACCACGGTGCCGCGACCCGAGATCGAGAACACGTCTTCGACCGGCATCAGGAATGCCTTGTCGACGTCACGCTCCGGGGTCGGGATCCAGGTGTCCAGCGCCTCGACCAGCTTGATGACGGCCGGCACGCCGATGTCGCTCTGGTCGCCTTCCAGCGCCAGGCGGGCCGAACCCGAGATGATCGGGGTGTCGTCGCCCGGGAAATCGTACTTGCTCAGCAGCTCGCGGACTTCCATTTCGACCAGTTCCAGCAGCTCGGCATCGTCAACCATGTCGGCCTTGTTCAGGAACACGACGATGTACGGCACGCCGACCTGACGCGACAGCAGGATGTGCTCGCGGGTCTGCGGCATCGGGCCGTCAGCGGCCGAGCACACCAGGATCGCGCCGTCCATCTGGGCAGCACCGGTGATCATGTTCTTGACGTAGTCAGCATGGCCCGGGCAGTCGACGTGGGCGTAGTGACGGGTGGTGGATTCGTATTCGACGTGCGCGGTCGAGATCGTGATGCCACGTGCCTTTTCTTCCGGCGCGGCGTCGATCGCGGAGTAATCCTTGAACTCGCCACCGAAGCGCTCGGCACCGATCTTGGTCAGTGCGGCGGTCAGCGTGGTCTTGCCGTGATCGACGTGACCGATGGTGCCGACGTTGACGTGCGGCTTGGTGCGCTCGAACTTACCCTTGGCCATGGCTGCTTATCTCGAATTCGTCTGGTGTGGTGCTGGTAGATGGTGCTCACGAAAGGAATCGAACCTTCGACCTCTTCCTTACCAAGGAAGTGCTCTACCGACTGAGCTACGTGAGCGAGTTTTGCATTATGGCATGAACTCGATAATATTCAAAGTTCATTCAATGGAGCGGGAGACGGGAATCGAACCCGCACCATCAGCTTGGAAGGCTGAGGTTCTACCATTGAACTACTCCCGCACCGGGAATGTGCCACAACGTGAAGCTGGTGGAGGGAGGTGGATTCGAACCACCGAAGGCGTAAGCCAGCAGATTTACAGTCTGCCCCCGTTGGCCGCTTGGGTATCCCTCCTTACCACCCCATTCCGTGCCGCCGAAGCGTTGCGGTGTGTGGTGGTGAGCCCGCAATTCTGGAGATGAAGCGGGGGTCTGTCAACGCTTTTTTTCACTTTTTTTCACGCGCGTCGCAAACCCCTTGATACGCAAGGGTCTGCTCAAGGCAGCGCGATTGTCTCGTCGGCAAAGATGGCCACATGGGCAACGCCATCGGCCCCGATCCAGCCCCGATACATGCCCTGGGTGTTGAACGGCGCTGCCGCTTTTCCATCTGCAGAGAGCACGATCGCCCCGCCATCGCCGCCCATCTGCGGAATCGCGTCGTTGATCACGCCCTTGCCCGCCTGTTCCGGCGACTGACCGAGGTAGCGCATGCGCGCGCAGATCTCATGGGCTGCCGCGGTACGGATGTAGTACTCGCCCCAACCGGTACCCGACACCGCACAACGCGCATCGGCCCAGGTGCCGGCACCGATGATCGGCGAATCGCCGACACGTCCATAGCGCTTGTTGGTCATGCCGCCAGTGGAGGTGCCTGCAGCAAGATGCCCCTGTGCATCCAGGGCGACCGCACCGACCGTGCCGAAGTGCTTTGCGGTTTCCAGGTCGGCATGCGCCTGCCCGCTCGCTTCTTCCTTCAATGCACGCTGCAGCTGCTGCCAGCGCTTGTCGGTGCGGAAGTAGGAAGGGTCGACCAGGGTCACGCCCTGTTCGGTGGCGAAGGCTTCGGCGCCCTGCCCCACCATCATCACGTGCCTGGATTTCTGCATCACCGCCTGCGCGAGGAGGATCGGGTTGCGCACGCGCTGCACGCCGGCCACTGCTCCGGCCGCCTGGGTGGCGCCGTCCATCACCGCCGCGTCCAGTTCATTGCGGCCTTCGTGGGTGAACACCGCGCCCTTGCCCGCGTTGAAGGTCGGATCATCCTCGAGCACGGTGATGGCTGCGGTGACCGCCGCCAGTGCCGGACGCCCTGCTGCAAGTTCGGCATGGCCCTTCAGCAATGCCGCCTTCAGCGCAGCGCGCGCGGCCTGTTCTTCTGCCGCGGAGAGATCCTTGCGCTCCACCCCGGCACCGCCGTGGATGACCAGCAGCGGTGATGCGGTGGGTGCGGCCTGGGCCAGCAGTGGCAGGGACAACAGCGCGGACAGCGCCAGGCGCAGTTTCATGGAAGCAGGTCTCCAGCAGGACAAGGATTGGATTGCACGGTAGCGTCGGGCCATGCCCGTTGGAAGGCACAGCGCGACGGCATCCGCCGGGCATGGCCCGGCGCTACCGGATCATTGGCGGACGACTTCAATCTCGCCATCGCTGATTTCAGCTAAAGCCTGGTAGGCCGCGTCGGCCTGCAGGTCGTCCAGGCGCATGCGACTGCCGCTGGCGACCACGGTGACCGGTACCGCATGGAAGCGCAGGGGCTCGCCTACCACCAGCCGGTCGGCGTCGCGTCCGGGGCTGACCACCCAGACCTTGCCTTCGCCGTCGGCACTGTAGACCTGGGCCTGGCCGTCAGGCTCCACGCACAGGGCCGTGTCTTCGTCGACGCCGATGCCGACCATGTCCGGGTCACCACTGTCATGCGCGGCGCGGGCCACGAACACGATCAGGCGACCGAGACGGTCGCGCTTGTCGAAGTGGGTGTCGGTGACTACCCGCTGCAGGTAGGGCAACTGCAGGAAGCCGCGGTCCAGGGTCACCGCCTCGCCCATCGGGTCGGCCATGGCGCTGGCCGAATCGATGCTGCCGCCGTCCAGCGCGCCATAGGCGTAGCCGCCGAGGATGGCCAGCCCGGCGCTGGTGCCGGCAATCGGCTTGCCGGCGCGCACGTGGGCATTCAGCGCGCGATTGAGCGCGGTGCCCTTCCAGAAGCGGATGTAGCGGGACTGGTCGCCGCCGGCGATGAAGATCGCATCGGCCGCCGCAACGACCCGCAGCACGGCCGGGTCATCGGCGCCGCGGCGGTTGTCGAACACCAGGGTCTGCACGGCGGTGGTGCCGCCAATCTCCCGGTACAGACGGTCCTGCAGCTCATCGGTGCCGGAGGCGCGCAGGATCAGCACACGGCCATTGCCGGCCTGGCGCAGCCACCACTGGAAGGCTTCAGGCACCCATTCGCCACCGCCCATCAGCATCATCGCGGGGGCTCGCGGGCCAGGCCGCGGTGCATCCAGATCGCCCACTTCGTAGTAGGCGAAGCCCGGGTCCATCAGTTCCTGTGCCGCCGCTGGCGATGAGCAGAAGAGCGCCGACAGCAGCAAGGCGATGAGCGGGCCACGCAGCCCGTAGCGAAGGCGTCGCATTCTGATCTCCCTGAACAAAAACGGCCTGCAACCGTTTTCACTCTTTGCCAGACCTATCCCCAGTAGTCAAGGACATAAAAAAGGCGTTAAATGCGCGCGCCCATTCCTGAAATGTGAATGGGGGACAGGGCCCCTCCTCTGTGGGCCGGCATTACTTCCGAGAATTTCTCATGCGTAGACAGGCGATGGCGTGGTCGATCCAGCTGGCGTTGATGGGCGTTGCTGCTTCGGCGGCGGCACAGACTCCCGCTTCCTCTTCGGTACAACAGTTGGATGCGGTGCAGGTGACCGGCTCACGCATCCCGCGCGCCCAGGTGGAAGGACCGGCGCCGATCACTGTCATCAACGCAGAGCAGATCCGCTCCAGCGGCTTCACCACCGTGCCGGACGTACTGCGCGCGATGACCCAGAACGGCGGTGAGACGCAGAGCCAGCAGTCCTCCGGAGGGGCCGATTTCTCGCCGGGTGCGCAGCAGGTCGACCTGCGCGGGTTGGGGCCGAACCACACCCTGGTGCTGGTCAACGGCCGTCGCATCGCCGACTTCCCGATGCCGTTCAAGGGCCGCAGCAACTTCACCGATGTGTCCAACATTCCGCTGGGCATGATCGACCGCATTGAAGTGCTGACCGGCAGTGCGTCAGCCATCTACGGCTCGGATGCGATCGCCGGCGTGGTCAATTTCATCCTGAAGAAGCAGGCCGATGGCAGCACCATCGACATGCGCATGGGCACCACCACCGAAGGCGGTGGTGAGTCGTTCGACATGAGCCTGGCCAGCGGCTTCAGCAGCGGCAACTTCAACGCGGTGTACAGCGTCGAACTGCAGTCGCAGACGCCGCTGTGGGCCTACGACCGCGACATCCAGGACTCGACGCAGGACGGCCCGACCGAAGGCGCGCGCATCGCCCGTCGTTCCTACCTGCGCACCGATTACAACGATGACTACCTGGACCCGGGCGCGGCAACCTGCGAGGCGTTGGCCGGGCAGAACCAGGGCAGCACCTACCGCGCGTTCCGTCCGCGCTACGGCTATTACTGCGGCAGCGACAGCGCGATCGGCTACGGCACCATCCTCAGCAAGCGCCGCGGCGCCAACGGCTATGCCTCGCTCAGCTACGACTTCGACAACGGCCAGCAGTGGTTTGCCGACGTGCAGCTGGGCTACCACACGATGTCGCTGATGCGCGATGTCACCAAGTGGGGCCGCATGGCCGCCGACGGCGATGAGTCGGGTTACTTCAACAATGAAGCCACCGGCGAGATCGAGTTCTGGCAGCGCCAGTTCTCGCCCGAGGAAATGGGCGGGCTGGACAATGCGATGGTGCGCAGCACGCAGAAGACCTTCAGCGTGACCACCGGCTTCAAGGGCAACCTGATCGGCAACTGGGACTACGAAGCAGCACTGAGCCATTCGCAGTACCAGTCGCGGATCAGCTGGGCGCAGATCATTGCATCCAAGGCCAACGACCTGTTCCTGGGCCCGCAGCTGGGCGAGGACGAGGACGGCTTCCCCATCTACAACGCCGATCCGTCGCGCCTGTACCGGCCGCTGACCCGTGCCGAGTACGATTCGATCGCCGCACGCACCACCTATACGCCGAAGTCGCGCACCGAGACGGCGGCGTTGACCCTGACCAATGGTTCGCTGTTCACCCTGCCCGGTGGCGATGCCGGCTTTGCCGCGACGGTGGAAGTGGGCCAGCAGGCCTATGCGCTCAACCCGGACCCGCTGGCGACCGGCTATTACTACTACAGCTGGAAGGATTCGGACGGCAAGGGCTCGCGCAACCGCTGGGCGACTGCCGCCGAGCTGCGCATGCCGCTGCATGAAACGGTCAACCTGAGCGTGGCCGGCCGTTACGACCAGTACCGCTATTCGGGCCACACCATCGGCAAGGCGACCTGGAGCGGCGGCCTGGAATGGCGCCCGATCGACACGCTGCTGGTGCGCGGCTCGTACGGCACCGCGTTCCGTGCGCCGGACCTGCACTATGTGTTCGCCGGCCCGGGCAACGACGAGACCAGCGCGGAGGATCTGTACAACTGCCGCGCCGACGCCGCCGATGATTGCGCCGACTACGAGCGCAACGTGATCCGCAGCCGCAGCGGCAACCGCGAGCTGGAACCGGAAACCAGCACTTCCTGGAGCGCTGGCTTCGTCTGGTCGCCGGCTGCCGGCCTGGACCTGTCGGCAGACTGGTTCAACATCGACATGCGCGACCAGGTTCAGGACATGGACGTGCGTACGATCCTGGCCAACGAAGCGAACTGCCGCCTGGGCGGCGCCGACATCGGCTCGCCGACCTGCGTGGACGCCCTGGCCCGCATCACCCGCACCGCCGACGGCCGTCTGTACGGTGTGCACGTCAATCCGATCAACGTGGCGCGCGAGTCCACCTCCGGCATCGACGTCGGCCTGCGCTACCGCCTGCAGACCGGCATTGGCGACTTCATCTTCAATGGCACCCACACCTGGGTGAAGAAGCATGATTTCCAGCGTTATGCCGGTGATGTGACCGAAGACCAGTTCGCGATCAACAGCGGCTTCGATATTCCCCGCACCAAGACCAGCGTCAGCGTGACGTGGGAAAAGGACGCCTGGTCGGCCACCGTGTACGGCTCGCGCCTGGGCAGGCTGCCGACCTCGGACAGCTACGACCAGGTGTTCGACGAGGAAAACGGCGACAGCCCCTGGATCAAGGCGACCTACCGCTACAACGCTTCGCTGCAGTACCGCTTCGACGATCACTCGCGGTTGTCGCTGTCGGTGGTCAATGTGTTCAACAAGATGCCGCCGAAGGACAATACCTACACGGCGTACCCGTACTACGACGTGTCCTGGTTCGACAGCGTCGGCCGCACCATCAACCTGCAGTACACCCACAAGTTCGGTGGCAGCGCGCTGTAAGGGCCGCCCTGCTGGTAGCCCGCCACAGACCCCCGCTTCGGCGGGGGTCTTTTTTTTGACCGCCAGCCGCTGCCCCAGCCTGAACGGTTCCCCGCCGGCGGCCTCCTCCACGGCGGGCACGCCGCTTTTTAGGACATGGCTGATTCCGGGCGGGTGACCGTCCTCCCTAGGATCGGTGCATGTTCCGATTCCCTCGCCCTTCCCTGCCCTTGGTCGCACCGCCGACCACCGCTTCGGTGCTGCTGCGCTGGCTGACGGTGTGCGTGTTCCTGTGCCTGGCTGCCGCCACCGGCTTCTACCTGCTGACCGCGTTGACCGAAGATATCTCCAGCCACCGCCGCGACATGAATGCCGCCGCGTACAGGGCGCAGATCTACTTCGACCAGCGTGAGGCCCTGCTGCGCTATCTGGGCGATTCGGTGGTGGTGGGTGATCCGTTGGCGCCGTCCAGCGAGGTCGTACGCCAGCTGCCGCTGGACGGGCCGGGTGGAAAGCCGGGCCAGCGCCTGCTGCTGTCGCCGCGCGCAGAACACACGCTGCAGACCCTGCAGACCCATCTGCTGCTGGTCGACGCGCAGGGAACGCATTGGCTGGCCGGCGGCCAGGCCGACGTGGACATCGCCGGCCTGCCCACGCTGCACGTACTGCGGCAGCGCAGCGGCACGCTTGCCGGTACCGATCCGGTGTACTGGCTGCGCGCCGGCGACGCCGGGGTCGCCCTGGCACAACCGGTACAGGCCGGACCGCAACCGGGCCAGTGGTTGATACTGCTGCTGGACAGTGCGGCCGCCTCGGACATGATCGATGGCCAGGGCATCGGCGGCTACGCCCTGCTGGACCGCGACGGGCAGCCCGCCCTGTCGAGCCTGGCTCCACGCCTGGACAGCGCAGGCTGGAAAGCACTGCAGCAGCGCCAGGACGACAGTTTCGGCGTGCTCTGGAGCATGGGCCTGCCCCGCGGCGTGGCCTTGGTGAAGGGCGTAGGCAATGACGGCTGGCGGCTGGTCTATCACCTGCCTCCCCGCCTGCTGCTTGGCGACATGGCGACCTCGCTGCTGATCAGCAGTGTGTTGCTGCTGCTGGCTGGCATCGCGCTGCGCCTGCTGCGGCGACGTGTCGACCGCCAGTTGATCCAGCCGGCCCTGCTGCAGCACCGGCGCCTGCTGGAAAGCCTGGATTTCAGTTCCACGGTGATCGACCTGGCGCCGGTCGGCATCTGTGTCCTGCGTCGCAGCGACCGTCAGCTGCTGCTGTCCAACCAGTTGCTGCGCGACTGGCTGGGCGAGGACGGCGCGGACAGCGATTGGCAGGCACCGTGGCGCGGGCATGCCGGTGAACGCGGTCGCGGCCTGGAGTTCACCGCACGCGACGGTCGCCAACTGCAGGTGCTGCATGCGGCCTGCCGCTACCAGGATGACGACGTGCTGCTGTGCGTTTTCCATGACATCTCACGCCATCGCCAGGCGCAGGCAGCGCTGTCTTCGGCAAGGCAGGCGGCCGACGCCGCCAACCAGGCCAAGAGCGCGTTCCTGGCGACCATGAGCCATGAGATCCGCACGCCGCTGTACGGGGTGCTTGGCACGCTGGAGCTGCTCGGTCGCACGCCCCTGGATGCGCGCCAGTCGCAGTACCTGCGCACCATCGAGAGTTCCTCGTCGGTGCTGTTGCAACTGATCAGCGACGTGCTGGATGTGTCCAAGATCGAATCGGGCCAGCTGAGCCTGGAGCCGGCATCGTTCTCGCCGCGCGAGCTGACCGAGAGCGTGCTGCGCAGCTTCGCCGCTGCGGCGACGCGCAAGGGCCTGCAGGTACTGGTCTGCACCGATCCCCGGTTGCCGACACGGGTGCTCGGTGATGCCGACCGGATCCGCCAGGTGCTCGGCAACCTGCTCAGCAATGCCATCAAGTTCACCGAGCATGGCCGGGTGGTGCTGCGTGTACGGCTGGTGCAGCGCGAAGGCGAGTCGAGCGTGCTGGCCTGGCAGGTCACCGATACCGGCGTGGGCATCGCCACCGAGGAACAGGCACGCCTGTTCGAGCCCTTCCGTCAGGTCCGTGGCGCTGCCAGTGCGCAGGGCACCGGGCTGGGCCTGTCGATCAGCGACCGCCTGGTGCGCTTGATGAGTGGCGAACTGCGCGTGGTCAGCGAACCGGGACTGGGCAGCAGTTTCACCGTGCGCCTGCCCTTGCCGGTGCTGGCGGCGACCGAGGATGGCCCCGCATTGCTGGCCGAACCGCCGGTCTACGTGCGCGGCCGCGATCGCGAGCTGGTCGACAGTGCCTGTGGCTGGCTGCGCCGCTGGGGTGCCAATGCGCAGCCGCTGCAGGGCGATCCTGCCCTGCTCGACCACGCCGGCGCGATCCTGATGGATGGCGAGGCGGAACAGCCGTTGGCCTGGCAGGGACCGCGGGTGCTGGCCTCGATCGATGGTGGCGACCAACCCGCCCCCACCGCCGATGGCGCGCTGCTGGTCACCCTGCATGGCATGTCCTCGATCGCCCTGGCGGTCGCGCGCCAGCAGCGCCAATGCGCAACGCTGCCGACCGCAGCGCGCGATGTGCAACCGGGCCCGCTGGGACTGCGGGTGCTGGCCGTGGAGGACAATCCCATCAACCGGGTGATCCTGGCCGAACAGCTGCAGGCCCTGGGCTGCGAAGTGGAGCTTGCGCAGGATGGGGTCGAGGCGTTGCAGCTGTGCCAGGCCCATGACTTCGACCTGGTGGTCACCGACATCAACATGCCGCGCATGGACGGCCACGCCCTGGCGCGCCAGCTGCGGGCGGAGGGCACCCTGCTGCCGGTGATCGGCGCCACCGCCAATGCTACCGCCGAGGAGCGCGAGCGCTGCCTGGCCAGCGGCATGCAGGGCTACCTGAGCAAACCCATCGATATCGCACGCCTGCGGCAGGCGCTTTCCGCCGTTCGCCAAGGAGATCCCGCATGACCCGCCGTGTCCTGATCCTGGAAGACCAGCCGTTCCAACGCGGCTATCTCGTCAATCTGTTCAGCGCGCGCGCCGGCGTGCAGGTCGACGCCTGCGAAGACGTGGACGCGGCTATCGCCCTGTGTGCCTGCCAGGCCTATGACCTGGTGGTGAGCGATCTGTTGATGCCCGGCCAGGATGGCATCCAGTTCATCCAGGCACTGGCCGCGCAGCCGCGCCCGCCGCGGCTTGCCGTGGTCAGCGCAGCTTCGCGGCGGATGATGAGTTCGGCGCGGTTGATGGCCGAATCCCTGGGCCTGGACGTGGTCGGGCTGCTGGCCAAGCCGGTCGCCGCCAGCGATGTCGATGCGCTGCTCGATGCACTGGCGCAGGCCCGGCCAGCCGTGCGCACCAGCCCGGCTGCACTGGCTCCGGAACCGGACGCGGTGCAGCTGCGGCAGGCGCTGGCCGACGGCAGCCTGACCGCCTGGTTCCAGCCGAAGAAGTCGTTGCAGTCCGGGCGCGTGGTTGCCGCCGAGGCGCTGGTGCGCTGGCGCCATCCGCAGCTCGGAACACTGGCGCCTGGAAGCTTCCTGCCGGCACTGTGCCGCCATGGCCTGGAGGGCGAACTGCTTCGCGCGATGCTCACCGCCAGCATCAAGGCACAGGCGCGCTGGCGCTCCCAGGGATTCCGCGTACCGGTATCGATCAACCTGCCACCGCATCTGCTGGAGCAGTCCGACCTTCCCGATGAGCTGCTGGCATTGACCTTGGCCGCGGGCGGTAATCCAGCTGATCTGTGCTTCGAACTGATGGAAAACAGCACCACCCGCCACGTCAGCGACTTCTATGCAGGCGCGTGCCGGTTGCGGATGAAGGGATTCGGCCTGGCCCAGGACGACTTCGGCCAAGGCCTGAGCTCGGTGCACAACCTGGTCAACACTCCCTTCACCGAGGTCAAGATCGATCGTGCGCTGGTCAGCGGCTGCGCGCGCGATCCCGCCCTGCACCTGACCTTGACCACCGTGATCGCGCTGGCCAACCAGCTTGGCCTGACCATCGTTGCCGAAGGCGTGGAGAGCGATGCCGATCTGGCCGCGCTGCGCCAGCTTGGCTGCAACCAGGTGCAGGGCTTCCTGATTTCGCAGGCGCTGCCCTCCGACGACTTCACCCGACTGCTGGGCGAAGATGCTCCGGATGAGGGCGCGCGCGGCAGCCGTGCAGCATCGCGCTGACAGTCGAGGCTGAAAGGCTTCACAATCCCATCAAGAGTCATTGACGATCCTCTCTGCGCGGCGGTACCGGCCGTGCCCCGGGCCCTTCGGGCCGCCATCGACCGCCTACTGCTCCGAGACCTGCCCATGCCGGCCGAGGCCGCTCCCGTACGCCGACTCGCCCGCCGCTCCCTGCGCGTACATGCCCTGCTGATTGGCGTGGTGGTGCTGGCAACCCTGCAGGCCGGCCTGCTGCTGTCCACCGGCAGCCAGCTGTTCAACGAAGAACAGAGCAAGATCCGCTATCACTTCCGTCGCCTGGACGGCACGCTGCAGGAACAGGACCGCTTCCTGCGGCAATGGCGCCTGCATGACGTGGGCAGTCGCGGGCAGCCAGTGGACGAATCTGCCTCGCGTGCGCCGCCCAGCCCCTTGTTCGCCAGTTTCGCCCGGATCGGTGCCGACAGCGGCGCTTCGGCACAGGCAGCGGACGAACTGGGCGATCGCTTCCTGCGCTTCTACGGCGCTTTCTGGGCGGCGTCCCGGTTTCCGCCTCCGCAATGCCTGCTGGTCGATGGCCAGGGCCGCCGTGGCCTGCTTGCGCCGATCCAGACAACGCGTGGTGATCCGGGCCAGAGCAGCCCGCATCACCTGCAGCCGGCACTGGCCGCCATCCACCAGGTGCTGCGCGAACGTCCAGCGCTGCGCCGCGGCAGCGTGGTCTGGACACCGGTGGCCTGGCGCGAAGGCCAGACCCGGCTGCTTGCCATCGCGCACGCGCCGCAGGATGCCCGCCTGTGGGGCGAGAACGAGGACGAGTCACTGGCCGCCGTGGCCTGCCTGCTGGATCCCGGCCGCGTCGATGACTACCGCCAGGTGATGGGTACGCCGGTGTTCGAACGGATGTCACTGTTCGATGGCAACGGCCGCCTGCTGCTCGGTGATGCCAGCGATGCCAGCCGCGCCGCTACGTCGTGGCGCGCGGGACTGGACGGCCTGCTGTTCCGCATGCGCAGCGAACACGGCTGGCTGGCGGTGTATCACGTGGGCTGGCAACAGGTGTTCCAGCACCCGCGCGGGCCCCTGCTGGGCAGCATGGTGGTGGCACTGCTGCTGGCCACCGGGGGCGTGCTGATCCTGCGCGCCTACCGGCGCTCGGTGATCGAGCCATTGCGCCGCAACCATGCGCGGTTGCTGGAAAGCGAAGCCTTCAGCCGAACCATCCTCGACAACGCACCGATCGGATTGTGCCTGCTGCGCCGTACCGATGGCCGCGTGCTGCTGGACAACGCGCTGGCGCGCCAGTGGCTGGGGGAAGACCACGCCGAGGGTGGCTGGCACGGGCCCTGGCGACGCAGCGTGCTCGCCGCCGGCGGCACTACTGCAGGTGACGGCATGGCCTACACCACGCCGGACAACCGCCACCTGCTGATCACCGCCACGCCCGCGCGCTATCGCGGCGAACCCGCTGTACTGTGCCTGTTCATCGATCTCAGCAGCCAGCACGAGGCCGAGCAGGTGCTGCAGCAGGCACGGCGTGCGGCCGACCAGGCCAACCGGGCCAAAAGCCAGTTCCTGGCCACCATGAGCCATGAGATACGCACCCCGCTGTACGGCGTGCTCGGCACGCTGGAGCTGCTTGGCCTGACCCCGCTGGATGCGCGCCAGCAGGACTATCTGGACACGATCCAGCGCTCGTCATCGACCTTGATGCAGCTGATCAGCGACATCCTGGATGTCAGCAAGGCCGAGGCCGACCAGCTGAGCCTGGAACCCGGCGCGTTCGATCCGGTGCGGTTGACCGAGGACGCACTGGACTCCTACGCCGCAGCCGCCGCACACAAGGGCCTGCAGTTCTACGCCTGCATCGACCCGGACGTGCCGGCTGCGGTCAACGGTGATGCCGCGCGCATCCGCCAGATCCTCAACAACCTGATCAGCAATGCGCTGAAGTTCACCGACAGCGGTCGGGTCGTGGTGCGCCTGGGTGCGCAGCACGTCGATGATCGCTGCTGGCTGCGCTGGCAGGTGGCCGATACCGGCATCGGCATCGCCAGCGAGCACCAGGCACATCTGTTCGAACCCTTCTTCCAGGCCAACCCGGGCACCGATGCCATGCGTGGCACCGGACTGGGCCTGGCGATCTGCGCACACCTGACCGCGATGATGGACGGCCACCTGCGGGTGGTCAGCGAAAGCGGCCTGGGCAGCAGTTTCTCGGTCGAACTGCCGCTGCCTGAGGCAACGCCCGACCCACTGCAGGCGGCTTCACCGCAGTTGCCGGCAGGGCTGCCGGTGCAGGTTCGCGGCAGCGTCCGCGAGTTTGCACAATCGATATGCGATCGGCTGCAGCAGCGTGGCGCACAGGCCAGCGTGTACCGCGACGATGCGCCGCTGCTTGTCGACCCTGGCATGGTGATGCTCGACCTTGTGCTGGACGAGGGCGCGCCTGCGTGGAATGGCCCGCAGGTGGTGGCCTGCCGCGAAGGCGGAATGCAGCCGCAACAGGTGCAGGGACATTGGCAGGTCGGCGTGCATCGCCTGGATGCGATCGTGATGGCGGTAGCGGCCGCGGCCGGGCGAGCGCTGCCCGCCGAGGTCAACGGGCGTCTGCCCGCAACACGCAGGTTCGGGCTGCAGGTACTTGTCGCCGAAGACAACCCGATCAACCAGGCGATCCTGCGTGACCAGCTGGAGCAGCTCGGCTGCCACGCCGTGGTCGCCAGCGACGGCAATGAAGCGCTGCGCTATTGGCCGCAGCGTCCTTTCGCCCTGGTGTTGACCGATCTCAACATGCCAGGACTGGACGGTTACGGCCTGGCCCGTGCACTGCGCGCGCGTGGGGTTGGCGTTCCGATCCATGGCGCAACCGCCAACGCCGATCCGGCCGAACGGCAACGCTGCCACGAGGCAGGCATGCAGGGAGTGCTGGTCAAGCCGATCACCCTGGCAGCACTGCAGCGCCTGCTGACCCAGGTCGCGGCCGGGCCGCACAGCGAACTCATCGACGAACTGGCCGATGCTCCCCTGCAGGTTCCGGAAAAGATGCAGGCGTTGTTCGTGCAGACCATGCAGGCCGACCTGGACAGCCTGCAGCGGGCGATCGGCGATGCCTCGCCCGAACGCGTGGCACAGGTGCTGCACCGCATCCGCGGCGCACTGGTGATCGTCGGCGCACCGGCACTGGTGGCGCACGGCCAACAGATCGAGCAACAGCTCGGCGATGGCGACGCGCTACCAGCCCTGGCCGGGGCGCTCGGCCATTTCCAACGGCGCCTGCAGCGGCTGCTGGAACCATTGGTGCACGTCGCCGCCCCCTCACCTCTCCGTAAGCCCACACTGCCATGACCACCCGCATCCTCATCGCTGACGACCACCCGATCGTGCTTGCCGGCATCCGCGATGTGCTGGCAGGCGAGCTGGACCTGGACGTGGTCGGCGAGGCCGCCGATCCGGTGACACTGATCGAGCTGATGACGAGCACCCAGCCGCATGCGGTGATCACCGATTACAGCATGCCCGGTGGTGACAGCTTCGGCGATGGCATCAAGCTGATCTCGTTCCTGCGCCGCAGCTTCCCGGGCACGCATGTACTGGTATTGACGATGGTCTCCAATCCTTCGCTGGTGGCGGCGATGTACGCCGCTGGCGCTGGCGGCGTGGTGCTCAAGAGCCACGGCCTGGGCAGCCTCGTACAGGCGCTGCGCACGGTGCTGGCCGACCGCATCTATCGCCCGCCCGGACTGATGCCGGTTGCCGCGGCGGAACCGGCCGATGCCGCCGTGGTGCTGGCACGCCTTTCTCCACGGGAACTGGAAGTGATCCGCCTGTTCACCGGCGGCATGAGCGTGGGCGACATCGCCCGCCAACTGCAGCGCAGCGCGAAGACGGTCAGCACCCAGAAGATCAGCGCGATGCGCAAACTGGGCGTGGACAGCGACCAGGCGCTGATCGAGTACTGCCTGCAGGCCTCGTTGTTTGCCTGAGGCGTCCACAACGCTGAACCGTGCCCGGCCCATGCGCCGGGCACGAAGTGCTTTAGGAAACGCCTGATTCCATAGGACGGGGCTGATTTCTAGTCTGGATGCATCCCGCCACGGTGACGATTTCCCGTCGCCATCGCCTTACCGGCGGGAGGGAAACCGGATGGCGCCTGCAGCGGCCATCGCACGCGGTTTCCACAGCGACGCGGCCCTGCCGCGCCAGATCGCGCAGCCGTGCTGCGCCCTGCCACAGGAATCCAACAGCATGAACGCCTCTCCCCCACGGCGCCGCCGTGCGCCCGCCTGCGCGCGCGTGGCACGCCTTCCCCTGATTCCCAGCCTGCTGGCCAGCGCCCTGTGGGCCGCCCTGCCCGTGCATGCGGCCGAACTGCAGGGCCCGTTGAAGGTTACCGACGGTGGCAGCCTGCAGCTGGGTGCCGACGACACCCTGCAGCACAGCGCCAGCGGCTACGCGCTGGAGGCCAGTGGTGCCGGCAGCAGCGCTACGATCGATGGCAGCCGCATCTCGATCACCGGCGGAGGCAGTGGCATCCTTGCCAGTGCCGGGGGCAGCGTCCTGCTTGAAGGCGGCCTGCTGCAGCTCGGCAACGGCAGCGCCAGCGTCGGCTATGCGCTGAACGCCAGCGGTGCGGGCAGCGTGATCCGCGCCAACAATCTCATCATCGATGCCTTCCGCAACGGCTCCGGCTACGGCACGGTCAACGCCACCGGCGGCGGCAAGGTGTGGTTGAACGGTGGCCGTGTCAGCAGCGGTGGGCACGCGCTGTATTCCACTGGGCGTGGTAGCGAGCTGCACGTGGCCGGTACGGAGATCAACGGCGGTGCCAACAGTGCGGTGTACGCCGAGGGAGGCGCACTGCTGTCGCTGGAATCGCTGAAGATGACCTTCGCCGAAGCCAGCAGCGGCTACAGCGGCCGTTTGTCCTCCGACGGCAGCGGCAGCGTGCTGTCGCTGCGCGACGTGGACGTGGTCAACGGCTACTTCGACATCGACAACGGTGGCACGCTGCAGATCGTGGGTGGCAGTGCCAGCAGCAGCGGCAGCAGCATCCGCCTGCTCGGCAACAGTGGCAACCGCGTGTACTCCACCGCCGATATCACCGGCGGCCGTTTCGAGACCGTCGGCGGTTACGGCGTCAACGTCAACAGCTGGGCCAGGCTGACCACCAACGGTGCCCGCTTCACCGTACGCGACGGCTATTCCGGTATCTGGCTGTCCGGCGCGGACTCGCTGGCCGACCTCACCGATACCACGATCAGCACCTATGGCGACAACGGCTACGGCCATGGCGTGGACGTCTGGGGTGGTACCGCCACGATCACCGGCGGCAGCATCGATACCCACGGCGATGGTGTCTACGGCCTGCGTGCCTCGGGCAGCAATCCACCGACGCCCTACTCGCGCATCCGCGCCAAGAACCTGGACATCACCACTTACGGCACCGGCGGCGGCGGCGTCTTCCTTGGCGGCAGCACGGCCGATGCGCAGCTGGACGGAGGCTCGATCACCACGCTGGGTGCATCCTCGTTCGGCATCGTGCAGATGAACACGGCCAAGCTCACCGCCGACAACCTGAGCATCCATGCGCAGGGCACGAATTCGGGGGCCTATCGCTCCTACATCACCGTGTTCGGGCCGTACTGGGACCGCCTGGTGTTCAACAACAGCTCCCTGCAGACCCAGGACGGCCCCGCGTTGTGGCTGCAGGGCAGCAACCACGAGCTGACGCTCAACAACACCGATGTCATCGCGCGCCAGCAGGGCAACCTCGACGGTGGCCGCCTGCTGCGGGTGAGCGACACGGTGTTCACCGACGGAAGCTCGGTCGCCACCGCAGACATTCTCTTCACTGCCGACAACAGCCGCCTGGCCGGCGATGTGGTGGTCGACAGCGCCACCGCCAACGTGCAGATGACGCTGCGCAACGGCACCGTGTTCAACGGCGCGCTGCGCAACGACTCGGGCTACCAGGTCGCGCAGCTGTCGATGGACGGCAGCAGCCAATGGAACGTGCGTTCCAGTTCCAGCGTCGGCTCGCTGGACCATGCCGGTACCATCGCCTTCGTCGCCCCCATCACCGGCGACTTCAAGACCCTGACCGTCACCGGCGACTATGTCGGCAACGATGGCCACTGGCTGTTCAACCGCGCGCTGGGCGACGATGCCTCGCTCGGTGACCAGCTGGTGATCCAGGGCAACAGCAGTGGCACCGCCTCCGTCAGCGTGCGCAACGCCGGGGGCGCCGGTGCCCTGACCAGCGAAGGCATCCGCCTGATCAGCGTGGGCGGCCAGTCCGATGCGCAGTTCTCGCTGCAGGGACGCGCGGTGGCCGGCGCTTACGACTACTTCCTGTACAAGGGCGGCGTCTCCACGCCGGATGACGGCAACTGGTACCTGCGCTCGGAATACGTCCCGCCGGTCGACCCGCCGGAACCGCCCGATCCGCCGATTGACCCGCCGACTCCGCCGATCGATCCGCCTGCTCCGCCGATCGATCCGCCGGTAGTTCCGCCCGTCGATCCGCCGCTGCCGCCGGCACCGCCGCGCGTGGAGCGTCCGGAACCGGCGGTGTACATGGCCAACCAGAGCAGTGCGCTTGGCATGTTCCGGCACAGCCTGTACGACCGCAGCGGCGATCCTGCCGAGGCGATCGATGGTGGCAGTGACGCCATTGCATGGGCACAGGTGCGCAGCAGCGCGCCCGGCAGCCGCGGCCACCAGGTGGACGTGGACAGCGAGCTCAACAGCGTGCTGCTGGGCGTCGGTCGTCGCTTCGAAGCCAATGCCGGCGGCCAGCTGCAGGCAGGTGTGATGGCCGGCCACGGCCGGGCGCGCAATGACAGTCGCTCGCAGGTGACCGGTTACACCGCGCACGGTGTGGTCAACGGCAACAGCCTGGGCCTGTATGCGACCTGGTTGCAGGACGCGCGGATGGAGCATGGTGCGTATGTGGACGGCTGGCTGCAGTACGGGCGATTCCGCAACAGCGTGCAGGGCGAAGGGCTGCAGAAGGAGCACTATCGTTCGCACAGCTGGACCGGTTCGGCCGAGGCAGGCTATGTGCTGCCCGTGCAGCGTACGGCACAGCGCGGGCTCTACCTGGAGCCACAGCTGCAGGTGATCCACAGCCGCTACGACGCCGACCGCGTGGTCGAGGCCAACGGCACGGTGGTTGAAGGGCGCGGCAAGGACAGCACCACCACGCGTGTGGGACTGCGCCTGTACACGCGTTCGCTGACGCAGCGCCAGGGGCAGGTACAGCCGTTCGTCGCGGTGAACTGGTGGTCCGGTGGCAACGACGCGACCATCGCGGTGGACGGAGAACGCCTGCGCCGGCAGTTGCCGCGTGACATCTACGAAGCCAAGGCCGGCGTGCAGGTGAATCTGTCGGGTGGCTGGCGCGGCTGGGGTGAGATCAGCCACCAGACCGGCGGCATGGGCTTCGGCGATACCAGCGGTCAGCTGGGCGTCTCTTACCGCTGGTAAGCGCTGCGACGGGTGATCCCAGCGAGGGGTCCGGCGATGCGTCGTCGGACCCCTTGTTGTTTTCCACACCACGCGTGGAAATCGATGGGGGTTGGATGTGGACAAGTGGCCATGAGCCACGCACGACAAGCGTTTTCGGCGCTGGTGATTTTTTATCCACCCAATCCACCGCGCCGGCAGGTACATGTTTTCCACACAGCAGGTGGAAAGCGCTGCGGACTTGATGTGGACAACCCGGCTTGAACGTTATGCCGCAAGCGTTTCAGGGCGTGGCTGTTTTTTGTCCAGCGGCCTCGTCGGTTTTCCACACGCCACGTGGAAAGCCGTGGGGGTTTGATGTGGACAAGTAGCTGCGAGCCCTGCACGGCAAGCGTTTCAAGGCGTGGTGAATTTCTGTCCACGGTCACCGGCAGCACTGCGCTGGCGCTTCCGCAGCAGAAGCGCGCAGCGGCACTGCTCGTGCGCCCCCTTCTGACAGGCGCCCGATACAACAAGACCCCGCATTGCGGGGTCCTGTGGACAATCACTGCGCTGCGCCGTCGATCAGACGTTGAAGCGGAAATGCAGGATGTCACCTTCCTGCACGCGGTATTCCTTGCCTTCCAGGCGCAGGCGACCGGCTTCCTTGGCGCCGGCTTCGCCCTTGTACTTGATGAAGTCCTCATACGCGATGGTTTCAGCGCGGATGAAGCCCTTCTCGAAGTCGGTGTGGATGACCGCGGCAGCCTGCGGCGCGGTGGCGCCCTTGCGCACGGTCCACGCCCGGACTTCCTTTACACCTGCGGTGAAGTAGGTCTGCAGGCCGAGCAGGCTGTAGGCCGCGTTGATCACGCGGTTCAGGCCCGGCTCGGTCAGGCCGAGGTCGGCCAGGAAGGTATCGCGGTCTTCGTCATCCAGCTGCGACAGTTCTTCTTCGATCGCCGCCGACACCGGCACCACTTGTGCGCCTTCTTCGGCGGCACGGGCGCGCACGGCGTCCAGGTGCGGGTTGTTCTCGAAACCGTCTTCCAGCACGTTGGCGATGTACATCACCGGCTTGAGGGTCAGCAGGAACAGATCGCGCACCAGCGCCTTCTCTTCCTCGTCCAGGCCCGCCGAACGGCCGGCCTTGCCATCGGCCAGCGCGGCCTGCAGCTTGGCCAGCACCGGCTTGCGTGCCGCTGCGTCCTTGTCACCGCCCTTGGCCGCACGCTCGGCGCGGTTCAGTGCCTTCTCCACGCTGTCCAGGTCAGCCAGGGCCAGCTCGGTGTCGATGGTGTCGATGTCCGAGATCGGGTCGACCTTGTTGTTGACGTGGATGACGTCAGCGTTCTCGAAGCAGCGCACCACGTGGGTG
Organism: Stenotrophomonas sp. 3(2025); assembly: GCF_052665395.1. Taxonomy (NCBI): domain Bacteria; kingdom Pseudomonadati; phylum Pseudomonadota; class Gammaproteobacteria; order Lysobacterales; family Lysobacteraceae; genus Stenotrophomonas; species Stenotrophomonas sp. 3(2025). The sequence continues at coordinate 54,668 of NZ_JBQOIF010000026.1, forward strand.
ATCGCATCCACTTCGCGGATGTGGGCGAGGAACTTGTTGCCCAGGCCTTCGCCGCTGGCCGCACCGGCCACCAGGCCGGCGATGTCGACGAACTCGACCGCGGTCGGGATGACCTTCTGCGGGTTGATGATCGCCGCCAGCTCGTTCAGGCGCGGATCCGGGACCGGCACGATGCCGACGTTGGGCTCGATGGTGCAGAACGGGAAGTTCGCCGCGGCGATGCCCGCCTTGGTCAGCGCGTTGAACAGGGTCGACTTGCCGACGTTGGGCAGGCCGACGATGCCGCATTTGATACCCATGGGTGACAGCTCTCTGGGGTGAAAGTGATTGGTGAAACAGCGCACGCGCCGCTTGGCCAATCCATCTCGGTGTCGTCGATCAACATCTGTGCCAACCAAGGTTGGCACCTACCGGGGCCGGTTGGCACCCGTTGCCGGCCAGCGGCCGGCACTACCGTTTATTTCGGGGTGTGCAGCCGCTTCATCGCTTCGCTGAAATCGCCCTGCACCGCCAACGGCAGCACGTCGATCGCATCGTCGATGGCGCGCGAGATCAGTACTTCATCGTCCTTGGAGGGACGTCCCAGCACCCAGCCGACCACGCGGTCCTTGTGGCCGGGATGGCCGATGCCCACGCGCAGGCGATGGAACCTGCCGTGGCCGAGCAACCGGATGGTGTCACGCAGGCCGTTCTGGCCACCGTGGCCACCGTCGAACTTCAAGCGCGCCACGCCGGGCGCCAGGTCCAGTTCGTCATGGGCCAGCAGGGTTTCCTCCGGCTCGATCTTCCAGAACCGCTGCGCGGCGGTGACCGACTTGCCGCTGAGATTCATGAAGGTGGCCGGCTTGAGCAGCCACACCGTCTGTCCAGCGATGTCGACCTTGGCGGTCTCGCCAAACAACTTGCTGTCCACGTTCCATCGCGCACCGGCCTTTTCAGCCAGGGCCTCAACGAAATGAAACCCGGCATTGTGCCGGGTCCGGGCGTGCTCCGATCCGGGGTTGCCCAGACCGACGATCAGTCGCAATCCTGCCATCGTTCCATCCAGATACGGCGCCTGCCCCGAAGGACAGGCGCCGCGGGGTATTACTCGGCCGCTGCTTCTTCAGCGTCGGCAGCGTCCTGCTTGCCGTGCTTGGCAGTGACGATGGCGTCGTCGTGGTCCTTGCCCAGCGCCAGCGCCGGAATTTCCACGCCCTTCGGCAGCTTGATGTCCGACAGGTACACCACGTCGCCAGCCTTCAGCTCGCCCAGGTCGACTTCGATCGACTCCGGCAGGTCCTTCGGCAGGCAGCTGATGGCCACTTCCTTCAGTTCGTGGGTGACCACGACGTCGGCAGCCTTGCCGGCCGACGAGGCGTCTTCGTTGATGAAGTGCAGCGGAACCGAAGCGGTCAGCTTCTCGTTCTCGTTCACGCGCAGGAAGTCCAGGTGCATGATCAGCTGCTTGTACGGATGGCGCTGCATGTCACGCAGCAGCACCTTCTGCACCTGGCCGTCCAGGTTCAGGTCCAGGATCGAGGCATAGAACCACTCGTTCTGCTGGGCCAGCCAGATTTCGTTGTGGTCCAGGCTGATGGCGACCGGCTCGGCGTTGCCGCCGTACACGATCGCCGGGATCACACCAGCGTGACGCAGGCGGCGGCTCGCACCCTTACGCTGCAGTTCACGCTTGGTGACCTTGATTTCATGGGTCTTCGACATTTTCGACTACTCGGTTGTTGCCTTGCCTTGCGGCTTGGCGGTTGAAGGCACTTCCGCGACCAGAAGCGCCCGGTGTGTCCCTGCCGTTGCCGGCGGGGACGAAAAAATCAATCCACGTACAGCGAGCTGACCGACTCGCCGAAGGCGATGCGGCGCATCGTTTCGGCCAGCATTTCCGCCACGCTCAGCTGGCGGATCTTGCTGCACACCCGCGCGGCGTCCTTCAGCGGGATGGTGTCGGTCACCACCAGCTCATCGAGCTGGGAGTTGGTGATGTTGTCCACCGCCGGGCCCGACAGCACCGCGTGGGTGCAGTAGGCGGCGACCTTGAGCGCACCGCGCGCCTTCAGGGCAGCAGCAGCGGCGCACAGGGTGCCGGCGGTGTCGACGATGTCATCGACCATGACGCAGGTCTTGCCTTCGACGTCACCGATGATGTTCATCACGGTGGAGACGTTGGCGCGCGGACGACGCTTGTCGATGATCGCCAGGTCGGCGTCATCCAGGCGCTTGGCCACTGCACGGGCGCGGACCACGCCGCCCACGTCCGGCGACACCACGATCAGGTTCTCGGTGCCGTAGGCGCGCCAGATGTCGGCCAGCAGCAGCGGAGAGGCATACACGTTGTCGACCGGAATATCGAAGAAACCCTGGATCTGGTCGGCGTGCAGGTCGACGGTCAGCACGCGATCAGCGCCTGCGGTGCTGAACATCTTCGCCGCCAGCTTGGCAGTGATCGGCACGCGCGAGGAACGCATGCGGCGATCCTGGCGCGAGTAGCCGAAGTACGGCACCACGGCGGTCACGCTGGCCACCGATGCGCGCTTGAGCGCGTCGATCAGCACCAGCAGTTCCATCAGGTTTTCCGCGCTCGGCGCCGAGGTCGGCTGGATCACGAACACGTCCTGCTTGCGGACGTTCTCTTCGATCTCCACCTGCACTTCACCATCGGAGAAGTGCGAGACCAGCGCCTTGCCCGGGCGCACTCCCAGTTCCTTGCAGATGTTCTGCGCCAGACGTTTGTTGGCGTTGCCGGAAAAGACCAGCAGGTTCGGGGACTCTTGCATCATGATTGTCTCGGGCGGGGACGAGTGGCGGGGATCCGGTAGCGGCAAGGACCACCTCGGCCCCTGCTGCTGACAACACCGCGGCTGTTCCCACGTCCCGCGCAGGTGATGCGCTGGAAGGCGCGGACGCAGCCGCATTGGCAGGGGCGGGAGGATTCGAACCTCCGAATGCCAGGATCAAAACCTGGTGCCTTGGGCCTCTTGGCGACGCCCCTGCATTGATGAATCAGTGTTGCTCGAGTGCATCCAGCAGTGGCGAACGCGCAACGCCCGCAGCCACCCTTGCCCGCAACTCCTTCGACAACTTCGCTCGTCCCTGCTCGGCGGCAGCCTGCGAATCGAACTCGACGAAACAACCACTTCCCGAACCGGTCAGCCGTGCCGTGCCGATGTCGCTCAACGCAGCAAGCACCGCCTCGACGGCAGGCTCACGGCGGCGCAGCACCGGTTCGAACACGTTCCCGACCAGCGTGCCGGAAGCGAAGTCCTCTATTTTCGCCTGTGGACTGTCGCGCGTCAAATCCGGATCAGCGAACAGGACGGGGGTCGGCACATGAACGCCCGGATCGACCACCACATACCAGGCCTGCGGCAGGGTGATCGGCTGCAGCCGCTCGCCCACCCCCTCGGCCCAAGCATTGTGGCCACGCACGAATACCGGCACATCGGCGCCGAGGCGCAAGCCCAGCGCCGCCAGCGCGTTGCCGTCCAGCCCCGCGCCCCAGAGCCGGTTCAGCGCCACCAGCACGGTGGCCGCATCGGACGACCCACCGCCGAAACCACCGCCTGCGGGAACATGCTTTTCGACGATGATGTCGGCACCTTGCTCGACATTTGCCGCTTCTTTCAGCAGCAGCGCTGCACGCACCGCCAGGTCATCCGCCTCGGCGACGCCGGCCAGGCCCTCGCCCTGCCGCCGCACCTGGCCGTCTTCACGCAGGTGCAGGCCGATACGGTCACCCCAGTCGAGCAGGCGGAACACGGTCTGCAGCTCGTGGTAACCGTCGGCACGACGGCCGGTGATATGCAGGAACAGGTTCAGCTTGGCCGGGGCGGGCCACCAGGACCAGCCCGCGTCATCCACCGACGCCTTCATGGCGCGCCCTGTCCCCACTGGTCGACCAGCAGGCGCACCTTGGCGTCGCCATTGACTGCCTCGACCCTGCGCGGCAGGGCCGGACGCCCGGCTTCGGCCGGGTACCAGTCCAGATACTGGATCACCCAGCCCATCTGCTGGAGCCGCCGTGGGCGGCCATCTGCATCACGATCGATCTTTTCCGGCCCGCCGCTGCCCCCAGCGACCAGACCGCGTACCCAGTCGGGCAGCTGGTTGACCGGGATATCCCAGCCGGTGGCCTCCAGCAGCAGGGCCTGCGCGTCTTCACCCTCGCGCGGACCACCGGCCAGCCCTTCCAGGCGTCCGGCTTCATGATGGGTATCACCGCTCAGTTTCCAGCTCTGGCGGGTGACCGGCGCGCTCAGTTCAACCACATACCGTTGGCCTTCCTGCTTCCAGTCGATGCGGCCGCTGCCACCATCCTTGCCCTTGCTGACCGCTACCCGGCCCTGGAAATTCCACTCCGACGCCGCTCGCAGCGCGTCCACGCGCGCGGCCTCGGCGGCGGCCGCTTCGGCCGAAACGGTGGTGACAACGGCTGGCGCCGGCGTCTTCTGCCGGCCAACGGTGGTGCAGGCACTCAGGGCCAGGGTCGCGGCCACCAGCAGCAGGGGCCGGATCATGGAAACACTCATGGGTTGAATTTCTCGCGGGCGCGCAGCAGCGCGCGGTTCTCAGGGTCGAGCCTGGCCGCTTCCTCGAAGAAGTGACGGGCTTCATCGTGCTTGCCCAGCACCCACAGCACCTCGCCCACGTGGGCGGCGATTTCCGGGTCCTTGGCCAGCGTCCAGGCGCGGCGCAGCTGTACCAGCGCGTCGGCGTTGCGCCCCAGGCGATACAGCACCCAGCCATAACTGTCGACGATGGCGGCGTTGTCCGGTTCGGCCACGCGTGCGCGGTCGATCAGCTCGAGCGCTTCCTGGTAACGGCCAGTACGGTCGGCCAGGGTGTAGCCCAGTGCGTTCAGTGCCGGTACGTTCTCCGGCTCGGTCACCAGGATCTTGCGCAGGTCGGCCTCGGCGCGGGCGATGTCGTCGCGACGCTCCCAGGCCAGCGCACGGGCGTACAACAGGCCGTTCTCGTCCGGATACGCAGCCAGGCCACGGGCCAGTGCATCGATCTCGCCGGGAAGGTCATCGGCGCGCTGGCGCAGCTCGGCTTCCAGCAGATACGCATCGCGCCGCACATCGTCATCCACCCCGGCATCGGACTGGATGGCATGCACCTCATCCAGCGCCAGCGACTGCCGGCCGGCCAGCCCCTGCGCATTGGCCGCACGCAGGCGCGCTTCATTCAGCTCATCGCCGCCAGGCACGCTGTGATACCAGTTGACCGCCTCCGGGTAGCGCTTGAGGTACTCGGCGATCTTGCCCAGCAACAGGCGCTGCGCCGGGTCCGGCTTGGCCGCCTGCCGCGACAGTTCGTTGTACAGATTGGACAGCGCGGCCTTGTCGCCCTGCTTGGCCAGCAGCGAAGCGCGCATGCCCCACGTCTGCACATCCTGGGGACCGACCGCCAGCACGCGCTCGGCCGCTGCCGGCTGGCCGAGGCTGTCATAGGCGATGGCCACCGCGTTGCGCAGCTCCGGGTCCTGACGGGTCTTCGGCTCCACCCCATGCAGCAGCGACAGCGCCTGGTCGGTCTGGCCGGCCTGCTGCAGCTGGCTGGCGCGCAGCAACGCCACGCGTGGCTCCTCGGGGAAGCGCTTGACCACCTCATCGATCATGCGCCGTGCCAGCTCGGGCTTCTCCATGCGCAGCGCAAGGCGTCCAAACTCCTGCCAGGCCTCGATCTTCTGGGGAATGGCGTTGGCATCGACCAGCTCGCCCAGCACCTGGGCCGGCACGGCCGGATCGCGGCCACCGCCGATCAAGGCGCCCAGGGCGAACTTCCAGCCCTCATCCCCCGGGTCCTGCAACAAGGCCTGAAGCTCGCTGCGCGCAGCCTTCACATCGCCTTGGCGCATCGCCAGCGCACCGGCGGCGCTGCGCATCGCCAATGAGCGCGGCGCACGTTGCTGCCACAGGGCCAGGCCCTTTGCCGCAGCATCATCCTCGTTGGCCAGCATGGCGATGCGGGTCGCCCGCTCGGCCAGGCCGGCGTCGCCGTCGGTCTGCTGGGCGGCCTGCAGGTACCAGCGCGCGGCCTCGGCCAGCTTGCCCGCCTGCAGGGCGAACTCGCCGGCCAGTACCGGCTCCAGCGCCAGTTCCTCAGTCACCGCAGGCCGTGCAGGGGCCTTGGCGGGCACCGCCGCCAGGGCCTGCGCACAGGCCAGGGACAGCAGCAGAACACTGGGGATGCGAATCAATGCGGGCATCGTCGGCATCGGGGCCTTAAAATGTCGTCCAATGGCCAGCAGCTTATCGCAAGCAACTGAACAATGACCCTGTGGGTGCTCGGACTGAATCACCAGACCGCACCGGTGGAACTGCGCGAACGCGCAGCCTTCGCCGGTGACGCGTTGCCGCGCGCGCTCGGTTCGCTGCGCGATACCCCGCAGATCGCCGAGGCGGTACTGCTGTCCACCTGCAACCGCACCGAGCTGTATGCCGTGGCCGAGTCCGCGCAGGCGTTGGACCAGTGGCTGCAGAACCAGGCCGGCGACCTGCAGGGCTACCTGTACCAGCACGCCGATGCCGATGCCGTTCGCCATCTGTTCCGGGTGGCGACAGGGCTGGATTCGATGGTGCTGGGTGAGCCGCAGATCCTGGGCCAGGTGAAGGACGCCTGGTCGACCGCGCGCGACCACGGCCTGCTCGGCCAGCGCCTGGACCGGCTGTTCCAGCAGACGTTTTCGGTGGCCAAGCGCGCGCGGACCGACACCCAGGTCGGGGCCAACCCTGTGTCGGTGGCCTCGGCGGCGGTGCGCCTGGCACAGAACGCCTTTGCCCGCCTGGACGATTCCACCGTGCTGCTGGTCGGCGCGGGCGAGACCATCGAACTGGCCGCACGCCACCTCAGCGAAGGCAAGGTGCGGCGGCTGCTGATCGCCAACCGCACCCTCGCCCATGCGCAGGAACTGGCAAGCCGCCATGGCGGTGTGGCGCTGCCGCTGACCGAACTGGAGCGTCACCTGGCCGAGGCCGATGTAGTGTTCTCGGCCACCGCCGCCCGCGAACCGGTGATCCACCGTGCTGCAGTGGCCAACGCCCTGCGCGCACGCCGGCACAAGCCGATGCTGCTGTTCGACCTGGCCGTGCCGCGCGACATCGAGGCCGACGTTGCCAGTCTCGACGATGCGTTCCTGTACACCGTGGACGACCTCGAGCGCGCGGTGGAAGACAACCGCCGCAGCCGCCGCGAGGCGGCCGCCGAAGCGGAGACCATCATCGACCTGCAGGTCTCGCGCTTCGTCGAAACCCTGCAGGCCAGTGCCCACCAGGCACCGCTGCGGCAGCTGCGCGCTTTCGGCGAGGCCACCCGTGCCGAACTGCTGGAGCGCGCGCGCCAGCAGCTGGCCAACGGCAAGCCGGCCGACGAAGTGCTGGAACTGCTTGCCCACGGATTGACCAACCGCCTGCTGCACCCGCCGACCGCCGCCCTGCGCGCGGCCGCGCTCAGCGGCGACGCCGACCTGACCCGCGCTGCCGAGCGCCTGTTCCCGGCTGCGCCGGGTTACCACCACCCACCTGTGAGAACCGATGACGCCGACCCTGCGCCGTAAGTTGGAAGCGCTGGCCGAGCGCCGCGAAGAACTGGAACGTCTGCTCGCCGAACCGGAGGTGGTCGCCAACAACGCGCGCTTCCGCGATCTTTCGCGTGAGTTTTCCCAGCTCGAACCGATCGCCACCGCGCTGGCCGATGAAGCGCGTGCCAAGGCCGACCTGGCGGCGGCCGAAAGCATGCGTGCCGATCCGGACCTGCGCGAACTGGCCGACGAGGAAATCGCTGCCGCCCAGGCCCGCCTGCAGGACCTGGAGCAGGAGCTGGCACTGCTGCTGGTGCCGCGCGACCCGCGCGATGAAGGCAACCTGTTCCTGGAAGTGCGCGCCGGCACCGGCGGCGACGAGGCGGCGATCTTCGCTGGCGACCTGTTCCGCATGTATGCCCGCTACGCCGAGCGACAGGGCTGGAAGGTCGAGATCGAGTCGGACAACCCCGGCGAACATGGCGGTTACAAGGAAGTGGTGGCGCGCGTAGTCGGCCGTGGCGCGTTCTCGCGCCTGAAGTTCGAATCGGGCACCCACCGCGTGCAGCGCGTGCCGGCCACCGAATCGCAGGGCCGCATCCACACCTCGGCGGCCACCGTGGCGATCATCCCGGAAGCCGACGAAGTCGATGAGATCGTCATCAACCCGGCTGACCTGAGGATTGATACCTACCGCTCCTCCGGCGCCGGCGGCCAGCACGTGAACAAGACCGAATCGGCGATCCGCATCACCCACGTGCCCAGCGGCGTGGTGGTGGAATGCCAGACCGAACGCAGCCAGCACGCCAACCGGGACAAGGCGATGAAACGCCTGAAGGCGCAGCTGCTGGATGCCGAGCGCCAGCGCCACGACGCGGCGCAGGCCGAATCACGGCGCCTGCAGGTTGGCAGCGGCGACCGCAGCCAGCGCATCCGCACCTACAACTTCCCGCAGGGCCGGATCACCGACCACCGCGTGGAAGGGCTGACCCTGTACGACCTGCCCAACGTACTGGCCGGCGATCTCGATCCGCTGCTGCAGCGATTGAGCCACGAGCACCAGGTCGACGCCCTGGCCCAGCTTTCGGCGGGCTGACCAGCATGTCCGCCTGGCAGCAGCGGCAGCAACTGCAGCAGGCGATCACGCGCCAGCCCGGCGACTTCGTCGCCTGGGTGATGCTGGCCGACCTGGAACTGGAAGCCGGCGATATCGCGGCCGGTGAGCAGGCCGCGCGACGCGCGCTGCAGCTGCGGCCCAATCATCCTGAAGCGCTTGCCCGGCTCGGCCGGGTGGCGTGGATGGCGGGAGCGCATGCCGATGCCGCTACGCTGCTGGGCCAGGCCTCGGCGCTGGCACCGGAGCACCCGGGCATCGCGTTGTGGCTGGGGCACGCGCTGGAAGATGCCAACGATGCCGAAGGTGCATCAGCGGCCTATCGCCGCGCACATGCACTGATGCCCGATGAGCCGTATATCGCCGCACAGCGCCTCGCCTGGCAGCGTCGCCTGTGCGATTGGCAGGACGTGGATGCGCTGGCCGATCAGGTGCGCGGTGCACTGGTGTCCGGCCGGGGCGTAGTGGAACCCTTCGCGTTTCTCAGCGAAGACGCCAGCGCGGCCGAACAGCTGGCCTGCGCGCGTGCACGCGCCGCCGCGGTGGCGGCATCGGTGCGGCCACTGCCGCCGGCGAAGGTGCGCGAACGAGGCCCACTTCGCGTGGGCTTCCTTTCCAACGGCTTCGGCGCCCATCCCACCGGATTGCTGACGGTGGCGCTGCTGGAGCAGATGAGCCGCGACCCGGCCCTGCAACTGCATCTGTTCGCGCTCAACGCGGACGATGGCAGCCGCATCCGCCAACGCCTGCAGGCCGCCACCCGGCTGCATGACGTGGTGGGATTGCGCCACGCCGATACGGCCGCGCGCATCCGTGCACAGGGCATCGACCTGCTGCTGGACCTGCGCGGCTGGGGCGGTGGCGGCACGCCGGAAGTACTGGCGATGCGCCCTGCCCCGCTGCAGTTGAACTGGCTGGCCTACCCCGGCACCTCCGGTGCATCGTGGCTGGATGCAGTGATCGCTGACGACGTCGCGCTGCCGTCCTCGCTGGAACCGCACTACAGCGAACGCGTGCTGCGCCTGCCGCGCGCGTTCCAGCCCTCCGACAACACCCGCGTGCTGGAACCGGCGCCGGACCGCGTGGCGTGTGGGCTGCCCGCGCAGGGCACGGTGTTCTGCTGCTTCAACAACAGTTACAAACTCAACCCGCGCAGCATGGGCCGCGCGTTCGCGGTACTGCAGGCAGTACCTGGCAGCGTGCTGTGGCTGCTGTCCGGCCCCGGCCAGGCCGATGCACGGCTGCGTGCCGCCGCCAAGGCTGCAGGACTGGATCCGGCGCGCCTGGTGTTCATGGCCAAGCTGCCGCATCCGCAGTATCTGGCCCGCTATCAGCTGGCCGACCTGTTCCTGGATACGAACCCGTACAACGCGCACACCACCGCATCGGATGCACTGTGGGCGGGCTGCCCGGTGCTGACCTGCCCCGGCGCTACCTTCGCCGCGCGCGTGGCCGGCAGCCTCAACCATCATCTGGGGCTGGAGCACATGAACGTCGCCGACGATGCGGCCTTCGTCGCCACCGCCAGTGCACTCGGCAACGACCCGGCCGCGCTGGCTGCCCTGCGTGCCGAACTGGCGCAGGCACGCGAGCGCAGCGGCCTGTTCGACATGACGGCCTTCGCGCGCGATCTGTCCGCACTGCTTCAGCAGCTGGCCCGCGAACAGGGCTGGCAGGGTGTCAACACGCCCTGACATCGCCCTGCGCTACGCTCGGGCTTCCCTCCCGCGTGGCATGACGATGGCCAAGCTCAAGCGCAAGGAATACGACGAGCTGCTGCAACCGCTGCAGCTGGAACTGACGGCGATGGCACGCTGGGTGCAGCACAGCGGGCAACGCCTGCTGGTGCTGTTCGAAGGACGTGATACCGCCGGCAAGGGCGGTGCGATCCAGGCCATCAGCCAGCACCTCAATCCACGCCAATGCAGGGTGGTGGCATTGCCCAAGCCCACCGACCGCGAAGCCACGCAATGGTATTTCCAGCGCTACGCCACGCATCTGCCGGCCGCCGGCGAGATCGTGCTGATGGACCGCAGCTGGTACAACCGCGCGGGCGTGGAACGGGTGATGGGCTACTGCAGCGAGACCGAGTACCAGCAGTTCCTGCATCAGGCACCTGTATTCGAACAGCTGCTGGTGGATGACGGCATCCTGCTGTTCAAGTACTGGCTGTGCGTGGACCAGGAGCAGCAGGAGAAGCGTTTCGCCGAACGCCATCTTGATCCGTTGAAGGGGTGGAAGCTGTCGCCGGTGGACCTGAAGTCGCGCAGCAAGTACAGCGCGTACACCGAAGCGCGCGAGGCGATGCTGCGCGCGACCCATCGCGACGGTGCGCCGTGGACGCTGGTGGATTTCAACGACCAGCGGCTGGGTCGCCTGACCCTGGTCCGCAATCTGCTGGACCGGCTGCCGGACACACGGGTGGATGTGCCCTTGCCGGAGCTGCCGGAACTGAAGGGCAAGCTGCATCGCGAGCACTACGACGTGCTGAAGCCGATCGAGGATTTTCCGGTCGAAGAATAGGGTTGGTCGGCAGGGCCTGCGGCCCTGCACCCGCTGCTTTCAGGCAACAGCCAAAGCAACGTCAAAAGCTGCATTGCGTGGGTTGGCGGGGCGGTGTCGGACTGCGGGGACGCCGCAAGTACGTCCTTGTAGGCTTGGCAGCCGCATCCATGCGGCTGACTGATCTGGCTCCCCGTGAGCGGACGCCAAGAAGCGATACTTTGATCGCACTTGGAGGTCCTTTTATGTCCCGTAT